>PMLH01000189.1 GCA_003159055.1 Myxococcales bacterium | reverse complement strand
GGCGGTGAAGTCTACCAGAGGGATCACCTTCGAATAGTTCATTCGAGAAGGACCGATGACCCCGATGGTGCCAAGCGGCCGGTCTTCCCCGCCGTAGCTCGCCGCAACCACCGAAATATCGTCGAGGTCAGCCAGCTTCGCCTCTGCGCCGATAAAGACGCAAATGCCCGGCGCGGTCAGGGTGCGATCGAGGAGTTTCGCGATCTGGTCCTTTTCTTCGAGCGTGCGCAGCACGCAGCGGGCGCGCTCCAGGTCGGCTGCCTCGGCGACCAGGTTGGCCTGCCCGTCGAGCAGGATCTTTGCGTTGCTCGCGGGCTCAGGTACCGCGGCCGCCGCCAAGCCCAGGGCCTGAGCCAGCACCGGATCGCTTGCCGAGAGCGCCTTTTCCTTCTCGATTTCAAGCAGCACCCGAGTGCGCATCTTCTCCAAAGTCAGACCGGCGACCAACGTGTTGAGGTAGTTGTTGATGCGGTCCAGATCGCTGTGCGACAAGGCGATGTCGGTGTGGACGAGCTTGTTTTGGATCTGGCCGCTCGTGGTTGCGATCACCGCAAGAAGTTGACCCTCGCGCAAGCGGACGAATTCGATATGCGAAATGGGGTCCGATTCCAAACGCGGCGTTTGCACCACCACCGCGAGGTGCGACAGCTCGCGCAAGAGGCGAGAGACGCGATGCATAACCTCTTGGGTTTCGGTCGGGGGCCCCAGGCGACCGCGGATGTCTTCCTTCTCGGACGTGGACAAGCTGCGAATGCGAAGCAACGTGTCAACGTACAGCCGTAGGCCGCGATCGGTCGGAATTCGTCCGGCCGACGTGTGTAGGTGACGCAGGAAACCAAGCTCTTCCAATTCGCCCATGACCGAACGAACCGTGGCGGGCGAAATTTCCAGGGCGTACCGACGCACCACAGTCTGCGATCCGACGGCTTCGCCCGTGGCTAGGTACTCGCACACCACGGCGTGCAGGACCTTCTTCGCTCGGATGCCAATGTCGCTCACGATGATGATCTAACCTCAAAACCGAGTCGTCGCCAAGGCGCCTGGGAGGTTCCGGAGCCGGATTCGGGTCCGTGGCCGGTTCCGGCATTGAGTGCGCGAACCCTTGACACAATAGGCGCGTCTCGAGGTGGTGTCCTTGCGTGGTGGCGAGTCCACAAGCGAGGCTCGGGGGCTTCGCCACCTTGTCGCGCTGCTCTGCTCGGCCACGACAGTTCGCCCATTGGCGCCAGGAGCTGTCCGGAGAGCCCTGGGTCAAAAATGATGTGATCGAAAAGAGGAGTTGATTTGTCCCTATTGACGATGGAAAGAACAATGCAAATTAGCGATCACGGCCGGGGGGACTCCAATAAAAAGGATTTACGGAGTCTGAATGCTCTGCCCGCCTCTTCCCGTGCATCCACAAGCTCGGCCGTGACATCCAAAGCAAGAATCGATGTCGACCCCGCAGCACCACCCCAAGCCCGATCGAAAGGAGATTTGACGATGACCCGAGGACACACCGTGCTGGCCCTCTCCCTGGTGGCCGTGGCAGCCTGCTCGATCAACGCAGTTTCCGATTCCCCCACCGGGGGGGCAAGCGGCAGCGGGGAAGGAACCACATTGCCGCAAGGCTCCGGCGGCGGCCAAGCTGGCCGGACTGGAAGTGGCGGTGAAACCACGGCCGGGGGTAGCAGTGGATCGGGTGGCAGCTCGGGTGCCGGAGGACACCTCGGGACAGGCGGGACGACCACGAGCGGCGGAAAAGGTGGCTCGCCCGGTGGCGGTGGCTCTTCAAGCAGCGGAGGTTCCCAGGGCACGGGAGGCAACGTCGGCCAAGGTGGGACAAGCGTCGCGACCGGCGGGAGCGGATCGGTGGGAGGCTCGTCCGGGGGACAGGGCGGAAGCTCCGTTGAGAAGGATGCAGGGGCAGACAGCAAAGTCACTGGCGGCTCGGGCGGAAACTCCGATGCTGGAGGTTCCGCGACGGTGAGCTTTTCAAAGCAGATTCAGCCCATGCTGAATGCGAACTGCACGAGTTGCCATGGCAAATCCAGCCCAAGCGCCGGCGTCGATCTCAGCAGCTACGCGGGGGTCAAGTCAAACGCCACGGCGGCCAACTCCGCCATTCAGAATGGAATCATGCCGGTCGGCGGATCACTTTCGGCTGCGAACAAGCAGCTTTTCCAAACCTGGGTCAGCCAGGGCGAGCAGAACAACTGATTTCTGCGATCAGCGCCGACCCAGGCGCACGGCCACCTCGTCAGCAAACAGCAAGCCAGCCCGGGTCAGGCGAATTCGGTTCGGCGTGACCTCCAGCCAACCCGCGGCGGTGCACGTTTCGGCTCCCGCTCGCCGTTCCGGCAGGGCGAGCGGATCTTGGCCGTAGCGACGGGCGTGCGCTTGGCGGTCCACCCCGTCCGACATGCGCAGGCCGAGCCAAATCGCCTCATCTTCGACTTGTGCCGGCGATCGGCGTTCGATGTCGGCCGACGGCGGAGCTTCTGCGCTCGCGCCCGCTTCCGCGAGGTACGTCCGCAGCGAGCGCGGATTGGTGATTCGCCATCCGGTGCCGGTTGCCAGGGGTCGAAACGAAGCCGCCGAGGCGCCCAGTCCGAGGTACGCATCGAGGGTCCAGTACAGGGAGTTGTGGACCGCGCGTCGTCCGGGGCGCGCGTAGGAAGAAATTTCGTAGTGCTCGTACCCGGCGGCGGTCAGCATTTCGTCGCACAGCGAATACATCGCGGCCACCGCGTCGTCCCCCGGCCGCGCCAGTTTTCCTGCGCGTTCCAGGGATCCGAAACGGGTGTTCGCTTCAACCGTCAAGGCATACGCCGTGATGTGCTCCGGACCGAGCGCACACAAAGCAGCCAGCGACGCGTGCCAGTCGTCCATGCCCTGCCCCGGCAGCCCGAACATCAGGTCCGCGCAGAGGTTGTCGAACCCAGCCAGCCGAGCAGCGTCGAATGCCGCCGGAATCGCCGCCGCAGAGTGCCTGCGCCCGATGCGCCGGAGCAGATCGTCCTTGAACGCCTGGGCGCCAAACGAAATCCGGTTCACGCCCACATCGCGCAGCGCTGTCAGGCGTGCAGGATCGAGATCGCCCGGATTCGCCTCGACCGTGATTTCCTTCGCCGTCCGCGAAAAGCGCGACTGGACTTGGTCCACCACGCGCGCCAGCGCATCCGGGCGCCAAAGTCCCGGCGTGCCCCCGCCGAAGTAAATCGACACGAGCGGCAGCCCCGCGAAACCCGCCGCCCGCGCCGCCAGCTCTTCGATGACCGCATCCGCATAGGCGTCGTGGGGAATCGTCGGGCTGACCACGACCGCAAAGTCGCAGTAGGGGCATCGCGAACTGCAAAACGGAAAATGCACGTAGACGCCGAGCGCCCGCGAGGCGTCGGCGGCGTCGCTGGCGGCGTAGACGGAGTCTGGTTTTCGAATAGGCGTGGTCACCTGCACCAAGAATAGAGCAGCGGCGGCGATGGTGCAGCCTCATCCGATTTCCTCCGACGAGTGTGCTATTGGACGGCCGTCTTCGCCAAGGGCAGGCGCAACGGCTCGCCTCTCGAAGGCACGCCGGCAAGCAACACTTTGGCCGGCTTGCCGATAATTCGGGCGATGCATACTTTCCAGTTGCGAACGTTGTTGGACGCGTGCCTGTTGCTCCTCGCCTGCAGCCCCGAAACCGATCTGCAGAAGGAACACACCGTGGCCGCGGGCGCCGAAGGGGGCGACGGCCAGCTTTCGGGCTCGTCCGGCAATCCGCAGAGTGGCCAACTGGTGGACCCTCCGTCGGGGGCGGCCGACATAGCCACCAATCTGGCAAGCGTGGTGCTGCGCTTCCCCGAGGCGGTCATGGCTGCCGGTGCGGGGCCGGGCGCGCTGCTGCAGCCGGCCGGCTCGCCGAACCCCATGTCGTTGCAACTCGGCGCAGAAATCCCCTGTGCTGCCAAATGCTATGCCATGAGCCTCGCCGCCGAATTGGCGGCCTTCACGGCGTACACGGTCGAGGTCCCTGCCAATGCTCTGCAGTTTCTCGACGGCAAACCGGTTCAGGCGGGCGATGCGGGTTCGTTTACCACCGGTGCCGCCACCGACCTTTTCGCGCCGCGGGTGGAAGCTTTCACCTTGCAGGTTGCCGAAGGTTGCGCCACCGTGCACGTGGCCGCCGACGAGCAAGTGCGTGGGCAGGTGGCGCTGAGCTCAAACGGTGTGGAAACCGCGCTGGTTTCGGCGAGCGTCGGGCTGACACTCGATTTTTCGCAGCGGCTACCCGATTTGCCTGCAGACCCGCATGCTCAGGCTGTGGCGTGCATCGCGGATCGATCGGGCAACCAAGCCATGTCTGCGCCGCTGGTTTTCGCCCTGCCGCCGCCGATCCCGCGCGTGGTCATCACGGAAGTGCTGGCCAACCCTGTCGGCTCGGAAACCACGCAGGAATTCGTCGAGCTGTACAACGCCAGCGCGGCCATGGTGGCCTTGGGCGGCTGGTCCGTGGAAGACAAGGCAGGCAAGGACATCCTGCCCGACGTCGCACTGCCCCCGGGCGCGTACGCGCTCATTGTCAGCGACGCGTACAATCCCGCTGATGGAAAGGATCCCGCACCGGCCGAGGGCACGCTTCTGGTACACGTGACAGGCCGCATCGGCAGCCATGGACTGTCCAATTCCGGCGAGGCCATCCGCCTGGTCAATGCCGATGGCCAAGTTGTCAGTCAGTACGGCGGCTGGGTGGACGCCAGCGCGACCGCGTGGTCCGGAAAATCCACCAAACGCGTCTCGGTCGACGCGTGTGACGCGGTCGACGCGTGGAGTAACACCCCCAGCGCCCCGACCCCTGGTTGGTGACTGCCTGGCCAGCTGTGCTATCGAACGCGCAACTCGCGCTTTCAGCGATTTTTTGCAAAGAAAGGTGTTAGATAGTGGCCATGTCCGGTCACAATAGATGGTCCAAAATCAAGCACAAGAAGGGCGCGTCGGACGCCAAGAAGTCCAAGGTCTGGACGAAACTGATCAAGGAGATCACCGTCGCGGCCCGATCGAGTGGCGACATCAACGGCAACCCGCGCCTGCGGACCGCCGTCGACAAAGCGCGAGGGGCCAACATGCCCAACGACACGATCGATCGTGCCATCAAGAAGGGCACGGGCGAGCTCGAAGGCGTGACCTACGAGGAATTCAACTTCGAGGCGTACGGCCCGGGGGGGACGGCGATTTTGATGGAAATCATGACCGACAACCGGAACCGTACCACGGGCGAGATTCGAAACATTCTGACCAAGGGCAACGGCAACCTCGGTAGCTCGGGCTCGGTGGCGTACATGTTCAAGAAGTTGGGCGTGGTGGCCTACGACAAGTCCGCGGTGGACGAGAACAAGGTCACCGACGCCGCCATTGAGCTGGGTGCGGACGACGTGCGGGTCGAGGAAGACGTGCTCACGGTAGTGACCGAGCCGAAGGAATTCGAGCGCATCCGCGATGGCCTCAAGGCCGCCGGCATGCCGGACCCAGTGACAGCCGAAGTCGCGATGGTTCCGCAGAACAAGGTTCACCTGGCGGGTCGCGACGCCGAGGTTGCTCTCAAGCTGCTCGACGCGCTCGAAGACAACGACGACGTGCAGAACGTCTATTCGAACCTCGACGTCGACGAGGCCGATCTCGAAAAAGTCGGCTAGAGGAGGCGTTCGCCCGATGCCGGCACCCGGCCGCGTGCGCATTCTGGGGATCGATCCGGGATCGCTGCGGCTGGGCTATGGGGTCATCGATCGCACCGGTCCGGCTCAGTTGTCGTACGTCGAATGCGGGGTGATCTCCGCGCCGGCTGGTCTCGCGCGGCCGGAACGCCTGATGACCATCGGTCGCGGCTTGCGCGAGCTGGTCGCGGAGCTGCACCCGGACGAAGTCGCGATGGAGCAGGCGTTCTACGGCAAGAACGTGCAGTCGACGCTGGCGCTCGGCGAAGCCCGCGGGGTTGTGTCGTTCATCGTGACTGACGCGGGGCTGCCGGTGTCGGGATACGCCCCAGCGCGCGTGAAGCGGACCATTGTTGGCCACGGCGCTGCCACGAAAGATCAGATCGGCTACCTGGTGCGGGCGCTGCTTTCCTTGCGGCGCGTCCCGGAGCCCGACGCGGCCGACGCTCTGGCCATTGCGATTTGCCATGCCCGTCATCAGAACCTGGCCTTGACCAAAGCTGAAACGCGATCTCGGCGGGCCCCTGTGCGATGATGCGTAGCCATGATCGCATCGTTGCGCGGAGCAGTTCTGGAAAGTGGTCCCGATTCGGCCGTGATTGAGGCCAGCGGCGTTGGCTACGCCGTGACGCTAACGTCGGCCGCACAGCGCGCGTTGCCGCCGCTCGGCTCGACCGCGTTCTTGCTGATTCACACCCACGTGGTCAAGGACGGGCCCACGCAGCTCTACGGCTTCTGCGATGTCGAAGAGCGGCGGGTTTTCGAGACATTGCTGTCCGTGCAAGGCGTGGGTCCCAAGGTCGCGCTGGCGATTTTGTCCAGCCTCCCGCTCGGGGATTTGGTGCGCGCGATTGCCGCCGCCGACATCGCGACCCTGGTCAAGATCCGCGGCGTAGGTCGCAAGACCGCGGAGCGAATCGCGATCGAGTTGCGTGACAAGATTGGTGTGGCCGGCAAGGACGCTGCGCCTGTTGGCTATCTGCCGTCGATCGTTCCAGCGGGGCGCATCGGCGAGGTCCACGCCGCGCTGACTGCGCTCGGCTACAAACCCTCGGAATTCGATTCGGTGTTGGCCAAGCTTGACGACAGCCATCCGGTGACCGACCTCATCAAGCAGGCGCTCGGTCTTCTGAGGAGAAAGTAGTGGCACGCAGAAAGCACGACGACGGCGACGTTGCGCCGCCCACCGACGAGCGGGTCCTGTCGGGCGAAAAGGTCGAGGAGGCCACCGCCGCCGACGAAGAATCCGCACTCCGGCCACGCTCGTTCACGGAATTCATCGGGCAGCGCAAGGTTGCCGAAAACCTGGANNAAGACCACCCTGGCGCACGTCATTGCCCACGAAATGGGCACCACGGCGCGCGTTACCTCGGGCCCCGCACTCGAACGCAAGGGCGATTTGGCCGGCATATTGACCTCGCTCGGCCGCGGCGACGTACTGTTCATCGACGAAATCCACCGTCTGCAGCCCATCATCGAGGAGAGCCTCTACCCGGCGATGGAGGACTTTCACATCGAGATCGTGACCGGGATGGGAGCGGGCGCGAGCGCGATCACCGTTCCCATCGAAAGGTTCACGCTGGTCGGCGCGACCACGCGCACCGGGCAGCTCACCTCGCCGCTGCTCTCGCGGTTCGGAATCGTCGAGCGGCTGGATTTCTACGCGCCCGCCGAGCTCGCGACCATCGTCAGGCGCTCCGCCAAATTGCTCGACCTGGTGTGCACCGACGACGGCGCAGAAGAGCTGGGCCGCCGCGCGCGCGGCACGCCGCGCATCGCGAACCGACTCTTGCGCCGGGTACACGACTTCGCACTGGTGCGTGGCGATGGTCGGGTCACGCGCGAGGCCGCCGACTACGCGCTCAGGCGCCTCGGCGTGGATAGTTCGGGTCTCGACGACGGTGACCGTCGATTCTTGCGCGCCATCGTCGAACGTTTTGACGGTGGCCCGGTCGGGATCGAATCGCTGGCGGCGGCGCTGGCCGAGGATCGCGACACACTGGAATACGTGCACGAACCTTACCTCATCCAAGAAGGATTCCTCACGCGTACGCCGCGCGGGCGCGTGGCCACCGCGCAAGCCTTCGAGCACCTAAAAGTCCCGATGTCGAACCGCAATCCCGGCGGACAGGGCAGCTTGTTCTAGACCGGAACCGGATGCCGAAGCCGGTGGCCGGTTTTGGTGGCCGAAGCCCATTCCGGATCCGTGGCCGGATTCGGATCCGGCTAGCGGCCGCCGGTTTCGATTCCCGGAAGCTCTATCGCCGAAGGGTCGATGGCGGCCTCGAACACGATGTGCGCCGGTCCGCGCATGGCGATCGAGGCGAAATTCTGGCCGTCCTTGTCGCTGGCCGCGCTTTGTGCGGTGATAAGCAGCGTACCGCCTGGCAAGTGCACCGCAATCTCCCGGTCCGCGGGCACCCGCCCTTCGAGGCAGGCTGCGACCACTGTTGCGCAGGCGCCAGTGCCGCAGGCCAGGGTGATGCCACAGCCGCGCTCCCAGACCACCAGGTCGATCTCGGGCTGGTCGGGATTGGTCTTGTGCACCCGTGCGAACTCCACGTTGGTGCGCCGAGGGAAGCGCGCGTCCTTTTCGATGCCCGGTCCGTAAGTCGCCGCGAGCTCGCGCAGCTTCACGGTTGGATCCTCGAAGAAGATGACTGCGTGCGGGTTGCCCATGGAAACCGGTGTGAAAGCAAACTGCCGGTCCAAGGCGGGTAGGGGAGCGCGCACCAATCGAACCGCGTTGCTTGCCACCGGGATCAGCTCTGGCACAAGTTGTGGTGCGCCCATATCGACCGTGACAGTGTTTGCCTTGCCGTTTTGCACGTCGATCTTGCAGACGAGCAGACCGGCGCCGGTGTCGATCCGCAAGACGTCGCGACGAAGGTCCGGGTCACGGTCGAAAAGCACCTTGGCCACGCAGCGGAGGCCGTTGCCGCACATCTCGGCTTCGCTGCCGTCGGCGTTGAGCACGCGCATACGCGCGTCGCCCCGTTCGCCGGGCAGGATCGCCAGCACGCCATCGCCGCCTACGCCAAAGTTGCGGTCACAGAGGGCGCGTACGGTGGCGGGCCGGATTACCACGTCGGCCAGCGCGTGAGCGGGCTTGCCCACGCGCAAATCGACGACGAGAAAGTCGTTTCCGAGTCCTTCAACTTTGACGAAAGGCACCAGAGCCATTCGCCAAACCTAGCACAGCTACTCGGCGGCCGGCTTCTCGGCCGAGCCTTCTTTTTCGGCGGCTGGCTTCTTGGCTGGCTTCTTCTCGGCGGCGGGCTTTTCTTCAGCGGCGGGCTTGGGTGCTGCGGTCGGCTTTTCGCCTTCCTGGGCAGCTTCGGCAGCCACCTTCTTCTTCGGCGCCGGGGCGGGCTTCTCTTCAGCGGCGGGCTTGGGTGGTGCGGCCGGCTTTTCGTCTTCCTGGGCAGCTTCGGCAGCCACTTTCTTCCTCGGCGCCGGGACCGGCTTGTCACCGGCAGCGGACTTTGCGGCGGCCGACCTTTCCACTTTGGCGGCCTTCTCTTCAGTCTTCGCTGCGGGCTTCTCGGCCCTTCCGGTTTTCTCTTCGGCCTTCGGCGCGACAGGCTTGTCCGCAGCGGGCTTGCCGGCCACGTCCATCTTGATGTTCGGCGCAAGCTTGAGCGGCTTGCCGGCCTCTTGTCCCGGCATCGTCAGCTTCAGCGCTGGCGCGGCCTTGTCACCAGCAGCAGGTGCGGGCGCGGCAGGCTTCTCATCCTTCGCGGCTTTGCCTGCGGTCGAGTCTTCGTCAGCCGGAGCTGTGCCGGGCTCGCCTTCGCTCTTTTGTGCTGCAGCCTTCTCCTGTGCCTCGCGCTGCTTTTCGACGTCGGTCAGCATCTTGGCTTTGGTGGCCTCTTCCGCTTTTTTCGCCTGTGCGTTCTTCTCGGCGATCCTCTGCAGTCGCCGAGAATCCGACTGGCTGGACATGTACGCCAGCGCCAGCGAATTGGTGAAGAAGATGATGGCGCAAACTGCGGTCAGCTTGGTCAGGAAGGTTGCCCCCCCCGACGAGCCGAACACGCTTTGGCTGCCACCACTGCCGCCAAAAGCCAGGCCGATGCCGCCGCCGCGTCCTGCTTGCAGGAGCACGACCAGCATGAGGAAGATGCAAACCACAACGTGGAGGACGGTTAGGAACGTNNCGTGTACACGCGGCAACCCCTTCTTTCACAAGCTTGGCAAATGAATCCACGGTAAGAGCAGCTCCGCCTACCAGAGCACCGTCGATGTCTTTCTCTTTCATCAATTCTGCAACATTGTCGGGTTTGACGCTTCCGCCGTAGAGGATGCGAATCTGCTGGGCCCGCGTCTGCAGGCGCGCGATCAGGTTGGCGCGGATCGCTGCGTGGATCTCCTGAGCTTGCGCCGGCGTCGCCACCCGGCCGGTGCCGATGGCCCACACNNCCACACGGGCTCGTACGCGATCACCGACTTCACCAGCTCGTCGTCGGTCAGGGGCTTGGTGGCGCCTTGGAGCTGCTTGGTCACCACGGCGATCGCCTGTCCGGCATCGCGCTCGGCCAGGGTCTCACCGATACAAATGATGGGAATGAGTCGGTTGGCAAGGGCGGCCTTGGCCTTGCGGCCCACCGTCTCGTCGGTCTCGCCGAAGTACTGACGGCGCTCGGAGTGGCCCACGATGGCGTATTGGGCGCCGGCGTCGGCGATCTGGGCCATGGCGACTTCGCCGGTGAAGGCACCTTTGACTTCCCAGTAGCCGTCCTGCGAGGCAACCCCAAGCGTGCTGCCCTTGAGCTTGTCGGCCACGGTCGCTAGGGCGACAAAGCCCGGACCCACGGCGACGTCGGCTTCGGTCACGGACGCGACGGCATCGCGCACCCCGGTCGAGAGGGCGACTGAATCGGACAAGGTGCCCCAGAGTTTCCAGTTGCCACAGAAAAAGGGTCGGGGGATACGCGGGTTGGACATGTTTGGGGACTCCTTTCTACTTCAAGATTCCAAGGCAGCAAGCCCTGGAAGTTTCTTACCTTCGATGAACTCGAGCGAAGCGCTGCCGCCGGTCGAGATGTGGGTGATGCTGCTGGCGACGCCGGCACGCTGAACAGCTGCGGCGGTATCGCCGCCGACCACCACGGTCGTGCCACCCATGACCAAGGCGAGGGATTTGGCCACCGACATGGTGCCGGCCGCAAAAGCGGGCGACTCGGAAACGCCCATCGGGCCATTCCAGAAGACCGTGCGCGCCCGGGCCAGCACGTTGCCAATCTCGGCAGCCGATTCTGGACCGATATCGAAAACCCCGTGGTTGTCCGGGACTGTGGAAGCTGCGATGACAGCGCCGGTTTCGGCCTTGTCGTGCTCCGCGACCACCAGGTCGCGGGGAAGGACGATGTGGGCGCCGATGCTTTCTGCCTTGGCCAGGAAGGCGCGCGCGATCGGCAGCTTGCTGGGCTCGACCAGCGAGCGTCCCATGGGAACGCCCTTGGCGGCCAGAAAGGTGTTCGCCATGGCTCCGCCCAAGCACACCGCATCGGCGCGCCCAAGCAAATTTTCAAGTAGCCCGATCTTTTCCGACACCCGCGTGCCGCCCACGATGGCCACGAAAGGCCGCTCGACCTCGCCCACCAGCTTACCCAGCATCTTCACGTCCCGATCGGCATGAAAACCGAGGCCCTTGCTGGAGATGTACTTCACCATGCCGGCGGTCGATGCGTGCGATCGGTGCGCGGTGGAGAATGCCTCGTTGACGTAGACATCGGCGTAGGAAGCCAGGTTTCGCGCGAAGGCTTCGTCGTTGGCCTCTTCGCCAGGCGCGAAGCGGAGGTTCTCCAGCATCGCCACGCTGCCGTCGCGCAGGTCGTTCACGACCTTCTTTGCGCCATCGCCGGCTGGTTCGTCGGTCAAGAAGACGTCGCGACCCAGCGCCTCGGCCAGGAACGCGGCCACCGGCAAGAGCGACAACTCGGGGCGCGGGTGTCCCTTGGGACGTCCCAGATGCGACGCCAAGACCACGCGCGCGCCGCGCTCAATGGCGTGATTGATGGTGGGCAAGCTCTCGCGAATGCGGGTCGCATCGGACACGCCTCCGGCAGGGGTGAGCGGGACGTTGAAGTCCACGCGGATGAACACCCGTCTGCCCTGGAGGTCCAGATCGGCAATGGTTTTTGCCGCCATGAGAGCGCCGCTTCTACACGGAAGAAGCCGGCTTTTCCAGGGTTAAAGGAAGGAGGGGGGCCATAACGCAACAAGGGAACCCGTAGGTTCCCTTGCTCAAGCGAATACAGAATATTGGCTCTAGGCCAGCGTGCTCCCGTCGGAAATGTCGGTGGTGACTTGTGCGATTAGCTCGCTAGCGACGGCCACGATTTGCTTCGGCTCGTAGCCGTTCTGCCGAAGGTCACGGTAAAGCGACTTGGACAGAATTCGTAGCGCCCGCTCGCGGTTGATAACTGGCGTTTCGGTTTGCATGGTTGCCAGAACTTGTGACATTTGTCCTCCTCCCAAGAGGTCGCACCTGGCCTTAGCAGGAGGTGTGCCACGGAGATCACAGTTGACACCGAACTGTAACTGACCGGAAACACGTCTCTTGAAGGTGCGGCGTGTCTACTAGGCGCGAAGAGCACTACGCGGGCCGGGCTGCCGGAACTGCGACACGGACGTCACACCTACAGGTTCAGGGCCCCCCAAGTGCGTAGTCGCGTTCGCAGGGGCGGTTGGCCGCGCGCGGGATCGGAAGCGAGAATTCAGGACTTTCGGGTCTATTTTGTTTCTTCTCGTCATGATGCGTTGCGCTGTGCGGCGGTCAGCCGCATCCGCACACCCCAGGTACCGAGGGGCAGTTTCGACAGGCGGATCTGTACCCGAGCTGCAGCGGCGACCGCTACGGCGCCTTGGTCAGGGCGATGTGAAGCTCGTCCAGCTGCTTGTTGGCTACTGCGGACGGCGCATCGGTACAAAGGTCGGTTCCCTTTTGCGTCTTGGGGAACGCGATCACGTCGCGCAACGAATCCGCCCCGCATAGCAGCATGGCCAGTCGGTCGAGGCCGGCTGCAATTCCGCCGTGCGGAGGTGGCCCGAAGCGGAAGGCATCGAGCAGGAAGCCAAACTTCGTGCGTGTGTCTTCGTCGGTCAGTCCCATGGCCCGGAACACGCGCGACTGGACGTCGCCGCGATGAATACGAATCGATCCGCCAGCGATTTCGTTGCCGTTCAGAACCAAGTCGTAGGCGCGCGCGCGCACCGAGGCGGGATCGGATTCCAGGCGTTCCAGATCCTCTGCGAACGGCGACGTGAACGGGTGGTGGGCAGCCGCGAGCTTGCCGTCGTCGGTTCGCTCGAAAAGCGGGAACTCGGTGATCCAGCAGAACTTCCACTGGTTGGCAGGAATGGCGCCCACCTTGTTCGCGACGTGCAGGCGAAGCGCGCCGAGCACTGTATGCACCAGCTTGCGCGCGCCGAATTGCAGGAAGAAGACGTCGCCTTCTTGCAAGCCAGCGGCGGCGTTGATGTCGCCCCGCAGGGCCTCGCTCATGGTCTTCATTGGCGAACGTGTCCACGTGCCGCCGGGACCAATCTTGGCGCGTGCGAGCCCCTTAGCCCCGAGGCCCTTGACGAAGTCTTCCAGCCTGTCGATGTCGGCGTTCGTCATCTTGGACGCCTCGGCCGCGGGCAGCCGCCAGCCTTTGACGACCGCTGGCTCACCGCCGGCCTTGCTCGACACCACCTGACGGAGCATCTCCACGTTGCCGCCGTCGTGCTTGCGGACGACCTCGGTGACGTCGCACAGAGGCAAGCCGAATCGCAAATCTGGCTTGTCGGATCCGTAAAGGCTCATCGCCTCGGCGTACGATAGGCGCGGGAACGGCATCGCGAGGTCGAGGCCGAGAACTTCCTTCCACAGGGCCGACATCAGGCTCTCGAAGACATTTTGCACGTCTTCTTCGACGACGAAACTCATCTCGGCATCGATTTGGGTGAACTCGGGCTGGCGATCTTGCCGTAGATCCTCGTCGCGGAAGCAGCGAACGATTTGGAAATAGCGGTCGAAGCCCGCCACCATGANNCGCCGCCGGGCGTGTACTTCACCATGAACGGCGTTTCGATCTCGAGGAACTTGTGGCTGGTCAGCACGCGCCGGGCGGTCTGATAGATCTGCGATCGCAAAAGGAAGTTCTTCTGCAGCGACGGGCGCCGCAGATCGAGCGCGCGGTACTTGAGGCGGACCGTCTCGTTCGCGGTCGAGTCGTCGGTGATTTCGAAGGGAGGTGTATCTGCACGGGAGAAAATCGTCAGATCGGTGCAGTGAACCTCGACCTCCCCGGTGGGCAGGTTGGGATTTCGCCGTTCGCCGCGGTCGCGCACGACGCCGCGCAAACCGACGCAGAATTCGCTGCGCAGCTCGCTTGCCAATGTATGCGCCTGCTCGCTGGTCTGCGGCTCGAATACCACCTGGGTGATGCCACCGCGATCGCGCAGGTCGATGAACACGCAACCGCCGTGATCGCGTCGGGAGGAAACCCAACCGAAAAGAACGACGGTCGAGCCGACGTCGGTGCCGCGCAGGGCGCCGCAGTCATGGGTACGCTTTAGGTCCTTTAGAAACTCGGGCATGGCCGATTTCTACTGGAAGCGGAGCTTTCCGTCGACTGATTCGGTCGAAATGGGCCATCGCCGCGGGTGTTCGGCCCCCGGCTGAACCGAAAAAGTCACAGCCGACTGGACGATCGGTGTTCATAACTAGGCTACAGCTTGACAAAATCGAATATAACGATATATCTACGAACCATCGCGAACGGTCGCGATAGTCAGGCGGCACCGCATGCTGGAAGAAGAAATTCGCCGGTTCATTAAGGAGAGGACGGTCGAATGGGCCGGACAGCACGGCTGCGCGGAAACTATGGCGACCATGGGGCACGGCAAACACTCGGGGGCAGGCGGCGGATCTGGTTCAGGGGCGGGCGGTGGAGCGGGCGGCGCCGGTGGAGGTGGTTTTCCTCCGTTTCCGTCGTTCGGGCCGTGGGGCAGCTTCCCGTGGAGCTTCTTCCGTCGGGCGCGCGCTAAGCGTGGCGATGTGCGCGCTGCGATTCTCTCGCTCTTGGCGGAGAAGTCGATGAACGGCTACCAAATCATGCAGGAGCTCGAGCAGCGCAGCCACGGTTCGTGGCGGCCGAGTCCAGGCGCCGTGTATCCGGCGCTGCAGCAGCTCGAAGACGAAGGGCTGGTGCGGGCCGAGAGTCTGAGCGGCGGACGCGTCTACGCCCTGACCGAGAGTGGGCGAACCTATGTGCGCGAGCACCCCGACGAATTTGCGGCGCCGTGGGAAAGCGGCAACCAGCCCGCCTGCGACGACAATGTGCTAGGACTATTCGCCGAGCTCAAGCACATCGCGACTGCGACCCTCCAAGTGGTGCACGCAGGTTCCAGCAGCCAAACCCGCGAGGCGCAGAAAATTCTCAACCAAACCCGCCGGTCCCTGTACCGGCTGCTCGCCGACGATCCGGACGAGGATGCGGGCGAGTAGCGGCGGCATTCCACAACCATCCCCTGGCCAACCATGAACAACATCGTTTCCGTCAAGCAGGTCTTCAAGAACTACACACTTGGCACCTTCGTCGTGCCCGCGCTGCGGGGCGTTTCGCTCGACGTGGCCGAGGGCGAATTCCTCGCCATCGCTGGTCCATCGGGCAGCGGCAAGACGACGTTGCTCAATCTCATCGGCTGCGTCGACACGCCCACCGAGGGCACGGTGCAGGTCGCGGGCAATCCCACCAACGTGATGTCGGAACGGCAGCTCACGCGGCTGCGCCTGCACACGATCGGGTTCATCTTCCAAAGCTTCAACCTGGTGTCGGTGTTGAGCGTGTTTCAGAACATCGAGCTGCCGCTGCTTCTGCAGCGCTCGGCCAGCGCGAAGGAGCGGCGCGCGCGCGTCGAGGCGCTGCTCGATCGCGTCGGCATCCGCGAATACACCAGCCACCGGCCGAGCGAGCTGTCAGGCGGGCAGCGCCAGCGCGTCGCCATCG
>PMLH01000236.1:11348-26210 GCA_003159055.1 Myxococcales bacterium | reverse complement strand
GTTGTCGGAAACGCGCGCAGAAAGTTGCGTGAAAAGTACCCTCGGACCGGATTCGGCCAACAAGCACCACGCCCGCCGTTTCCTCAAGCGCGTCGCTTGCATCGGATGGCCTGCTTGAATCGGACTGCTCGCCAGCGTCGGGTGCCTGGCCATCATCGAGAGGCGTTCTGTAACCGACGCATGCCGACGACAGCACGAAGAGTGTACAGAGCACACCGGTGGTCCAGCCATCCCAGGGTGCTGAACGACCCAGCGACACCATACCGAACAGTCTACATCACCATGCTCTCCTAGAGTTAGCGGCCAGAGCCTTCCTGGCGCGCCTATTCGCCCCGCAACGCCTGTCGGATCGACAGACTCGCTTTGGATTCCGGGTAATTGTGGAGAAGTTGAAGCAAGACGTTGCGCGCGCGCGGCTCCATGTTGTTGGCCTGCAGGAGAATGGCTAGGCCCATCAGCACCTCGTCCATCTTGCCGAAGTCCTTCTTCTTGGTGGCGGCCAGGTAGTACTCGACGGCGGTGCTGAAAGTCGACGAAATCTCCGGGCCGAGCTTGCGCTCGCCACTCGTCACTTTGTGGGATTCTTGCCCGCCCTCCGCACCGGTTTGCAGCTCGCGCAGCCGAAGCGTGAAATGTCTTCCGGCAACCTGGGTCGCAAGATAGAGCTGGTACTCGGCCAGACGGGGATCGTTGGGTTTCGCCTTCTTGAGCAGAGCGACCGTCTTGTCGAGCTTGCTCTCGTCAACCTCCAGGGCACGCTCGCGCCAGAGCTTTTCCGGGGCTTCCCGCACACGGGCAAGGAAGGCATCCACCGCGTCGCTGGGCGAAGGCTCGCTGGTTGGGACGCCGGGCTTTGCGGCAGGTCGGGCTTCGTCCTGTGGCGCGGCGGCGCCAAGCTTGCTACTGACCAGCTCACGCTGCGCTCTGAGCGCCTCCATTTCCTTGATGTGGCCGTCGAGCTCTTTGCGCAGACTCGGATCCATGTGCTTGCTCTTGCGCGAGAACTCTTGAAAACTCTGCAGTGCCTTGTCCGGGTCGCCCAGGTTCTGATAGCAGCGCCCAATGTTGTAGATATAGTCAGGGTGCAGGTAGCGCGCGAAGAGCTGGGAATAGATGTCGATCGCTTCCTGGTACTTCGCGGCGGCGAAGAAGGCCCGCGCAACCTCCTCACGCGAGTCGCTCAAGTTGGGGCGGTTCGCCGCCAGCACCGCCATGGTGGCGGCAAAGGCCAGGGAAGCGATGCCGGTCATCGTGCGCCGAGCTTGATCACGAGCGCGTCGATGGCCCCGGCGATGCTTTGTCTGCCCTCCTCGCCGGAGGAGGCGGTGGCGGCCGTGGATCGGTCAAGCTCGTTGAAGGATGCCTGCCCATGCCCGCGAATGATCTCCTCTGCGCTTTGCCGGATGCCTTGCGCCTCGGCCCACAGCTGGTCGATCTCTGCCATGCGCGTGTCGTACGCGGCCAGCGAGACAGCGCCCGAGTTGTAGCGCGAGCACAGCTCTTTGTACTGGCCGACCATGAGGTGGACGCTTCGGTCCCAGTTCAGCGAGGCGGTCCGGGCCCTCTGCGCGTACTCGGCCCCGCGCACGATTCCGAACAGAACCCCGAAGTCCAGTCCGGTTAGCATGGCGTCGCCGCGGGCGTCGTAGGCGCCGCAGTCCATTTTCTGCACCTCGCGCATCTCTGAACCCTCATCGCTGACGCGCACTCGTATGGTGCTCGCGCAGGCGGTTATGGCAAGGACACCGAGGACCAAATACGGAAAGCGATGGATCATGTCTTTCTCCTGATCAGCTATGGACTCAGACACATGAGAGCATAGGCCGTGCCAGCGAATGGTAGCGGTCCCTCGCCCTTTTCGTCAAACCATCGATCCACCACCAGGCCCGCCTTGGCCTCTTCTTCGCAACCGTCGCAGGCCTTGGTGACGGCCGCGTAGAGCGTCTCGTCGTTCTCGAAGACCGCAGACACTGAATTCGCGTGAAGCGCGATGGCTTCGGCCAACTCCGCGCGGGCGTTTTCTTCCGCGTTGGTGTTTGCATCCGACTTATTCAAGGTCGGCCCGCACACCCCGACCACGCAAAGTCTGGGCCGATCGCCAGCCAGCGAGTAGAGCCAGCCAGGTCCGCCGCGCTGCTCTCGCCAATGGGCGATCCAGCTGACTGCATCGGGTGGGATGTCTTGCAGTGGGCAGGCAAGGGCGTAGGCAGAGCCAGCGGCGGTTTCCGGGCCGCTGCCCGAGGTGTCGTACCACATGGCAACAATCTCGGAGTTTCGAGTCCACCCATCGCTTTGCTCCAAGACCAATTGTTGCACCGTCGACTGGTTGACTGACGTCACGACGGCGGTGGCGGAGCGGGTCTTGCGATCCGCGCTTTTCGTGGCCAGCAACGCGCGCGCCTTGCGACGAGCTTCGGCCAAGGCGTCGGTCGGAACCAGGGTGGGGCCAGATTCGCCGACGCTGCAGACCGATGGAAACTGCACGAGCCAAGCCGGGCCAACCTTCTTCGGGTGCGCGTCGGCGTCGTCTGGCTCGCGAAGAAACTCCTCGGCCCTGCCGAGGATCTCCTTGCGCATGCCCTCGTCGTACTGGTCCAGACTTCGCACTTGGTCGCGAAACGAATCCAGATCCATGAAGACCATCACCCAAAAGCTTCCGTCTGGCGAGACGTATGTGTCCTCGACCTTGACCCCGACCAAGGTCATTTCAGTGATCTCCTTGGAAATCTCCTCCATGTCGTGCTCTTCGTCCAGCCGGTCGCCGGCACCTCCCCCACCCGTCGCGTGATAGGAGCGAAGCCCTGCCTTCACCGCGGTTCGGATCCTGCGCGCGAGATTGGCACGCGCCTTCGCCTCCGCGCCAGTGCGGGCCGTCGCCGGGTTGGTCGCGCCGATGATGCCGTCGACGCCGCAGATGCCGTGTCTCCCCTGCTCGGCGAGCGCGCGACTGCAGCCCCGGCGCAGCCAAATAGGGCCAGACCTGAATTGGCGTGTGACGGCATTGGAGGGCGCAACCGGGGACGCTGGAGGAGGAGATGCCGGTGGAAGCGGCCCGGACGAGCCGCAGGCGGACGCCACACAGGCTGCCAGGAAGAACGGCGTCCATCTGAAGCTACCGGCAGGCATGTCCTTGGTCTCGGCGTAGGCAACCCGCGTGCCGCGAGCAAAGGGCATCGCTCCCGCGTCGGCGCGTGTCCGATAGTCCGAGGCGGTCAGACCACGCGTGTCCGCGGACACCTTGTAATGGGAACCCTGGGCGGGTTCTGCTCTGCACTCGGCACCTCCCCTCCGCCCTGCCACCCCCGCGCTTCGCGCGGCCTCGCCAAACCCTCGACTCTCCGCTGCCGGCGAAGCCGGCAGNNCCGCACGCGTTTGCCTAGCCCGCTTGGCGCTCTGACCAGGTGCGATTGTTAAATGATGCGGGCTAGCGCTACAGGCGAATCGGGGTGCCATAGTCGTGCGTCGTCTTCTTTGCGGGATGCGGCGCAGGTGGGCGGGACGGCGGCTTGGTTGCCGCCCCGACGCCGCTGTCTCTTTCCCCATGGACCTGAACCGGCGCGAGTTGCGTCACGGGGCTCGGCGCACTCAAGGACGCGCCGTCGCGCGACGAAGGAAGGATGGCGGCGGTCGGCGGTTGCTGCGCTGTTGGCTTCGCCCTGACGAGGGAAAGGCCTACTCCGACGAGGATGGTGACAGTAGCCACGATGCCAGCCACGACCAGGCGCCTTCCACCGCGTGTGCCCATTCGGGTTTCTTGCTGGGGCTTCTCGATGAAGGTGGCTTTGGTGACCGGGCCGGTAACCGTTACGACCTGTGCGGGAGACCCCATGGTCACGGCCAACCCGACATCGCTGTTGCCCCTTTGCCATGCCGCGAGCCCTGGCCGCAGCTCGCTCCAAAGCTGCGAGGCAGTCTGTGGTCGCTCGGCCGGCTCTTTCGCCAGGCAGCGCATGACCCCGGCCTCGAGCTCGGCGGGCACCCTGCGATGAGAGGAAATCGGCTGCGGTGGTTCGCCAACGTGCTTGGTGACGATCGCGTAGGTATTCGGGGCATCAAAGGGCAGCACACCCGCCAGGATCCGGTACAGGATGATTCCCACCGCATAGATGTCGGCGCGCCCGTCCACAGGTCGCGCAAGCACTTGCTCGGGCGCCATGTAGTGGGCNNTTCGCGATGCCAAAATCCAGAATCTTCAAGAACGGCGCTTGGCCGGGTCTGTGCACGAGCCACAGATTTTCCGGTTTCAGGTCGCGGTGGACGAAGCCGGCGGCGTGGGCGGCCCCAAGGCCCTGGCAAAGCTGTTCCACAAGTGAGATCAAATCGGTCGGAGAGACGGCGTTGCGACAGAGTGCATCCTCCAGGTTTTCGCCTTCGAGATACTCCATGACGAAGTAGGGGCGATGGTCGGCCAGGGTGCCGAAGGAGAAGATGTCGATGATGTTGGGATGGTGGATGAGGTTGACCGCCCGAGCCTCTTCGAGCAGGCGTTGCTCCAGATTTGGGTCTTGGGCGAGCTCGGACGACAGGACCTTGATGGCCACCTGCTTGCCAATCATCGGTTGCTCGCCCGCATAGACCTGCCCCATGCCACCTTCCCCGATCTTGCGTTTGACCACGTACTCGCCGACGCTGGTGCCCGCCTCCAAATCGGGGAGCCTCGCCGAGTCGCCGGTCATGACCTGGTTTCCGACTTGCTTGGCTGATCCGGCTGGAGGCCCTGTCGGAATGCCTCCAGATCGAAGCTCGGGATCGCCTCCAGCAAGCGGTAGAGCTGCTGTCGGCTGATCAGCAGTCGATCGGCGGTTCTACGGATGTTGCCCCCTTCCTCGCCGAGAACGCTGAGCACCAGCTCGGTCGATGGTTTGGGGACTGTGGAAGCCGATGGATCGGAAGCCTTCAGTCCGGCGAGTATCTTTTCGGGCAAATGTGCGCGAGTGAGCGTGGGCTCCGAACCAGCCAGGGCCACCAATTGTTGCACCACTCGGTCGAGCTCCCGTACGTTGTACGGCCACTCATAGCGGCACAAGGCCTCAATCAGGGGCGTCTCGATGGTGGGCATGGGCCGATTTCCCAAGTGGCTCTTGAGCAATCGGCTGAAAAGGAATGGGATCTCATCGATGCGCTCGCGCAGCGGAGGCAGACGCACGGTCACGCCATCGAGGCGCGCGTAGAGATCGGGGCGAAAATGCATGTCGCGGACCGCATCCGCGAGCGGCCGTTGGATGGCTGCAACCAAGCGAAGGTCGATCGCGATGGGGTCGGAGTGCCCGATCGGCGTCGTCTCACTCTGCTCGATGGCACGAAGTAGCTTGGGCTGCAACGACGGCGGCAGATCGGCGACCTCGTCGAGAAACAGGGTGCCCCCATCGGCCGCGCGCAAATAGCCCTCGTGCGCTCGATCAGCGCCGGTGAAAGCCCCCTTGCGGTAGCCAAACAACTCCCCTTCGGCAAGGTTTTCGGGAATCGCAGCACAATTGACCGCGACCAGTCTTCCCCGACGTTGGCTCCAAAGATGGACGGCCTTGGTCACGCCCTCTTTGCCGGTGCCGGTTTCTCCCTCGACCACGATGGGTACCTTGGTCAGCGCGGCGGCACGCAGCGGTTGAAGTCTCGCCCACAGGGTGGGGCCCGCCCAGTACCCGGGAATCACCTCTTGGAACGCCTGGGGCTCCTCCGTCTGCCCAGCTTCCGTCTCGATGACCAGCCCCAACCACTCGGCTATTCGGACCAGACCTCCGATCTGCAGCACCCCTTCGAGGGCGCGCGTCCCGTCGACGTGAATCCCGTTTCTGCTGCCCAGATCGCGGATCAGGAACACCAGCCCTTCCCGACGAATCTCGGCGTGACGCCTCGACACCTGGTCGCTTTCCAAGACAATGTCGCATTCCGGCGAGCGGCCGATGACCGAGGTGGCGTCCGAAAGCACGGTCAACCTGCCCTCCAGGTGAGGGAAGAGCCAGCGAATGGCCATCACCCTCTTGCCCGTGGCACCTGCGTCGGTGCGCGGGCCCGGTATGGTGGCGTTTCCGCTGGTTCTCACTGGAGCTGATAGTGCCGCAGCTCGAACATCGGCACAAGTCCCGCCAGGCCATGGATACTGCCCTTGGGCGTGCCGCTCGGACTTGCACGTCGGGTGCTTTCGCCCGGTTGGCTCCGCGGCCCCGCACCCGAACATGTCGAAACGGCCCGATGGGATGGCTTTGACCACCCCATCGGGCGACTAAGATAGTCTAGAAATACCCGGCAATGGCCCAATTGACCCCGAACACATTCTCGGACTGTGAGAAGGAGGTGTTGCCCACGGTCCGGCTGTCGTGAAGGTAGCGGTACGTGGGGCCAACTCGCAGGGACCAGGATTCGGCCAGGAAAAACTCGGCGCCCAAATCCGTGCCCAGCATCAGCTGAGTCACATTGGGGCCTTGGTCTGGATATTCCACCTGGAGGCCGGCCGTGCCACTTGCGAAGACACCGATGCGGTCCGCGACCATGACGAAGGCGCGGACAAATGGGGCGATTCCTGGCGCGGTGGTGGCGGCGCCAGTGGACTTTGAGTACAGCAGGCTGAGGGTCGCCCCGACTTCCAGATTGTCGAGCAAGAACCTACCGTAGGCAAAGCCAACGCCCGCCAGGGTCTGGCTCGTGCTGCTCGACTTGCCCGACGCGCTGGTTGAACTCGTCCATGTGTGACTGTAACCCACAATGGAGGCTCCAGGAATGAGGTAAGCGCCATCGACACGCAGCTCGTTGGTTCCTGCTGCAGGCGTGGCCATCGCAATGGAAGGCGCAACAAGGAGGCAGAAGAGGCTTGCAGAGATGGAAACTAGGATGGAAGTCTTTTTCATACTCCCGGTCGAGTGCAAGCGTGGTGCCGCCAGAGCTCCAACCCAAGACCGCGCAGCATCGCCAAGAAGGCGCGTCGGCCGCGCAATAAAGGTGTCCGCATTGGCCGCCGGACATCGAGGCGGCCTGTCACGCACAGCGGACCGGAAAGGAAGAAACCACCATAGGCATTAAGCGGCAGAGGGGGACAGAATGACGGCCCGCGATTTGAGGAGAGACTGTTGGAACTGGTCGTCCCTCTCCCTTCGGGAGAGGGACTTGGGGGTGAGGGTGCAGTCTCTTCTGAACCCAGACGCCGAGGTCAAGGATATCTTTACCCTCACCCCGGCCCTCTCCCGAAGGGAGAGGGTGGTCTACACCAGCCGCTGCCGCTTAACGCCTATGGGAAGAAACCACAGAGCCCACAGAGGCCGGAGAGGAATGGGTTCTCCGGATCTTGCTGAGAATCCGGAAGGGATCGACTACTTGCCAGCGCCGCCGCCGACCAGGCCGCCCATCTTCTTCTCGTCGTATGGCTTGGGCTTGCGGGTGATGGTGGGCTTGGCGCCCTTGCCGGTCGCCGACAGCTCCATCGTGGCTGGCGGGATTTTCATCGCTTCGGGATCGTTCTTGTCGACCTCGGGCGAGGTGAGCACCTTGACCACGCCGAGCGGTGGGACGGTCTCGCTCACCCACACATCGACCGTGCCCATGGCGTTCTTCTCGCGGTAGTGACTGGTCTGGAAGGTCCCGGCGGCCACCTTGATCTCCTCCTTGCCGACCAGGTTCTTGGAATCTGGTCGCTGGAACCGCTGAACTGGCGTGTCGGGCGGCGTCAGCATGGGCTCGTCGCTGCCGAATTGCACTGCCATTGGCTTTCTGGGCTTGGCATTGCTGGTCGGATCCGCGGCCAGCACCATACGTAGCGTGACGGGCTTGGCCACCAGACCTCCCCGGGTCGTCATCTCGAGCGTGTTCGAGGTTGCATCGCGCGCGACCAGCGCCCAGCGCGACGAAAGCGAGATGCTTCCCATGCTCATGGTGTATTCCGCCCACACGCCGACATCGATCTTGGTCATGTCGATGACCAGCGGCATGCCGGCCGGAACCCCCGGCGCTTGCGCACGAGCGGGTGACGGCAGAATTAAGAGGACGAAAAGGATTGGGATGAGCTTGCGCATGGGATCTCCTGCGTCTGTCTACATCAAGGCCCGGGTGGAGGCTCGGCAAAAAACTCGGGCACTAGGCCACAAAGAGCAGGACGGCGAGATAGTGGCACGCGCTTCCGCCCAGCACAAAGAGGTGCCAGATGCCATGGCCGTGGCGCATGCCCTTCTTGCTGGCAACGTAGAAGTACATCCCGCCGGTGTAGAGCAATCCTCCTGCCGCCAGCCAGGCGAAGCCCTTGGCGGTCAGGCTTGCCAGCAAAGGTGCCAGGGCCAGGAGCGCCAGCCACCCCATCAGAAGGTAGGTCGCGAGGGAAAGGAGCCGGCTTCGTTTGGGAAGCCAGATCTCTTGCAGAAGTCCGATGGCTGCTAGAAACCAGATGGCGCAGAACAGAGGCCAACCCCAATGGTTACGCAGGGTGACCAGCGTGAACGGCGTGTAGGTGCCGGCAATCAGCAGGTAGATTGCGCAGTGGTCGATGTTGCGAAGGGTGGCCTTCGCCGGCCCTTGGGCCGAGTGGTAGAGGAAGGACGAGACGTACTGGGCGACCAGCACAGCTCCGTAGACGGCGAAACTCGCGATTCGCCAGGGATCGCCCCGCCTCGCGGCCAGCGCGATCAGGATCGCGGTTCCCAGCAGCGCCAACGCAGCACCGAAGAGGTGTGTGAGGGCGTTGAAACGCTCCTCGGTGGCTGGGCAAGGGCAGTCTGCCGGGACCGGTTGCTCGGGTGGCATCGGGAGGTCCGGCATGGTCGCGCGGAACCAGGGGCTTGTCCACGGACTTGACAATCCTTTACGGAAAGAAGATCTGCGCCGGGTCGCGTCTTGCCCGGTGGCATGAGCTCAGCGTACATTTGCAGTGACCCACGATGGTTTCTGAATCTCCACCGCCCAAGACGCAGCCTTCGCTACAGCAAGACGGGAGCGCGTCGGCCGACGAGGACCAGCGGGCAGCGGAGGCATTGCCTTTGCGGGAATTGTGGGCCGAGGATTTTGAAACCCACGACCGACTTTGGCTGGAACCTGGTTTCTGGGCCATCGCCGTCCATCGCCTGGGCGCGCGCAGCCAGCGCCTGAAATCGCCGATCTTGCGGCGGCCGCTGGCGCTGGCCCATCAGATCCTGTCGACTGGTGTCGATTGGGTCTGGGGGATCAGCCTGCCCGCATCGACGCAAATCGGTCGCAGGCTGCGCATCTGGCACCATGGATCGATCCTGCTTCACGCCAGGTCGATCGGTAACGACGTGCACATTCGCCAGGACACCACCTTTGGGCCGCTGCGCGCCCGCGACGCCGGCCGGCCAGAATGTCTGCCGGTCGTGGAAGACAACGTGGACATCGGTTCTGGCGCATGCGTGCTCGGTGGCGTCCATCTGGGCAAGGGTTCCTTCGTTGGGGCCAACAGCGTGGTCATGCAAGAGGTTCCACCCGGCGTGACCGTGTTCGGCGTTCCCGCCCGGATCATCCCCAAATGACAAGCTTCGGCCAATCCCGTCCGCGCGTGGAAACCTCCGTCGGCGACAGCAACGCCAATCCGTCTGACATCGGATTTCTGTCGCTGGTGGCGGAGGACTTTCGCACCCACGACAAGAGCTTGTTGTCGCCAGGATTTTGGACCGTGGCCGTGCATCGGTTCGGCAACTGGCGCATGTCGATCAAGCCGAAGCTTCTGCGTGGACCGATGACCATGCTCTACCGGGCCGCCTATCGCAGCGTCGTTGCGATGTGGGGCATCGATCTGCCCTACAACGTAAAGGTCGGGCGGCGTTTTCGCCTGGGCCATCATGGTTGCATGGTGCTCGGTGCTGGCGAATTCGGCGACGACGTCACCATTTCACATTCGATCACCGTCGGGCTTTCCCGCCGCAACGAAACCAGGGTGCCGAAGATCGGCAATCGCGTGGAGCTGGGCCCCGGCGTCTGCATCGTCGGTGGGGTCAAGATCGGCGACGGCTGCTACGTCGGCGCCAACACCGTGGTCAGTCGCGATCTTCCGCCGAATTCGGCCGTGTTCGGGATTCCCATGCGTTCGATAGACCTTGACCAACTTGTCGCCGAGTGCACGGACAAGTCGGGCAAGTGACATCAATCACTATCGGCCGACATTTCCGCTTGTGGCACGGAGCGCGCGGAGTTCCTAGAGACCACCTGACCTTCCTTCTCAGGTATGATTGGCGTGCCTCGCCCATTGTCGAATGTCCAGGAGGATCCGCATGGTTTCGACCCGACACTATTCAGCCTTGCTTCTGGTTTTGACGGTGGGCGCCGCCCTGGGCAGCGTTACAGACTGTGGCGGGTCCAGCAACGGCAATGTGGGGAGCGACGGTGGATTGGTCGGCAATGGCGGAATCGTCCAACCGGACGGTTCAGGTGGCATCGGCGTCGGCGGGATCGGTGGATTGTCTCTGCAAGGTGGTGGCGGCATCGTCGGCACTGGCGGCAGTACGCCGGGCGCTGACGCCGCCACGGCGCCGCTCTGTGGGCAACCTGGCACGCTATGCTGTGACGGCAACAGCTGTACCGGCGGCGGCTGTTGCGCATCTGGGATTTGCGTGGCCCAGGGCACTGCGTGCATCAATCTTGGCGGCGGCATTTGCAGCGCAGGGTCGTGCGGAACCTGTGGTGGCCCCGGTGAATCGTGTTGTGGCGCCACTCCCGCGACAGGGATTTGCACTTCGCCCGGAACGATTTGCAGCGGAGGAACCTGCACGAAGTGCGGTGATCTCGGCCAGCGATGTTGCAGCAGCGCCAGCGGTGGCACCGGCACGTGCACCGGAAAGAATGCCCTGTGCAGCAGCGACAACGTCTGCGTGGCTTGTGGCACGCCCGGCAGCGTGTGCTGTACCGGCAGCCAATGCGAGAGCCCCGGTTGTTGCTACAACAATGTCTGCGCGGCGGAGGGAAATGCCTGCGGCGACAAGGGGGGAACGTGCCAGGCTGGTCGCTGCTCTGCTTGTGGGAGCGCGAGCCAGCCTTGCTGCGCGAACCTCTGCTACGAAGGGCTTCTGTGCAAGGGTGGAGCCTGCACCGGCTGCGGCGGTCTGGGCCAGTCCTGCTGCGCGGGAGGCACGGCCACCTCTGCATGTCAGACCGGAATGGCCTGCACGAGCAGCGGCAGCAGCGGTGTGTGCTCCCAATGCGGAAGCCTCGGCGACATCTGCTGCGCCGCCAACGCCTGCAACCAAGGCTGCTGCTCGGGCGGCGTGTGCCTAGCCCCCGGCACTGGCACATGCCCCAGCGTTTCCCCGGACGGCGGCGGGCAGGTGGACGCGCCCATCGCCGGCGGTGGCGGGGCGGGTGGTCGCGGTGGTGCGGGCGGAACGGTTGCGACAGGATCGGGTGGAGCCGGCGGCGTGGGGGGCACCACGGTTCGGACTGGCGGCGCGGGTGGCACCACGCTACCTCCGTGGACCCTGCCTGCTGGGTGCGGCGACGGCGTCGTGGTCGCTCCGGAACGATGCGACGATGGCAACACCATGCCCTTCGATGGCTGCTCGTCGGACTGCCAGAACGAACCGATCTGCGCCGGCGTCGGTCCCTGCACCTCGAAATGCGGCGACGGCCTCGTGGTCGGCGAGGACTGCGACGACGGCAATACGATCGACGGCGACGGCTGCTCGTCGACCTGCAAGGTCGAGCCGGGCTTCACTTGCTCGCAGCCGGCTCTCGGCGATTCCATCCTGGTGCCGGCTGTGTACCGGGACTTCCGTTTTCACAACCCGACCGACTTCGAGCCGGGCGTCACTGGCCAGAACGCGGCATCCCCAGGCATGGTCAACCCCGCTCTCGACACCGACGGCAAACCCGTCTACACCGGCATGGTCGGAAGCGGGATTCACGTTGCCAGCAGTGATTCATTTGCCTCGTGGTACCGCAATACCTCGGGCGTAAACCACGCAACGGCGTCGAAGCTGCCGCTGTGGAGCACCGGAAACGGCACCTTTGCCAACCGCTGGGGTGCCAACGGCGAGCAGTGGCCTGTGACGGAGACGGAATACTGGTGCGGCTCGGTCGGCAGCGAGGTGTTGGACGGTAATGGCGCCAAGATTCCGTGTACGCAGCAGCTCGATGCGGGTGTTGTGCCGACCCCCTGTGACACGCGAATCGCCCAAGGCGAGACCATGCTCAGGTGCGTGACTGACACCACCGGTACCTACCAAGGGATCTTCGTTGTGAGCACCGTCGACGGAACGCCGCTCTTCTTCCCCGTCGATGATGACAATTTCACGCCAGCGAGTGAGCGGGCTGCCGCCGTGATACCGCCGCTCTACGACGCCACCAAGACTTGGCCCTTCGATCTCGACGCTTCGGGAAACAAGCGCATGCACAACTTCAGTTTCACGAGCGAGATCCGCTACTGGTTCAAGTATGAGGCGGACAAGACGTATAAGCTCGACATCACCGGTGACGACGACGTCTGGGTGTTCATCAACAAGCAGCTCGCCGTCGACATTGGCGGGATTCACACTCCCGTCGAGGGATCGGTCACGCTTGACGGCGCGGCCGCAACCAAGTTCCGGCTCGTCGCGGGCAACGTCTACGAGGTGGCGGTGTTCCAGGCCGAGCGCCAGTCCCAATCGTCGACCTTCAAGATCACCCTCAGTGGTTTCAGTACTGCCCCGAGCGTGTGTCACGCGAACTAGCACTTGTGCAAGAGAATCTCGCTAAGAACGGGTCGCCGTGTGGCGGCCCACCGGAGGTTGACGTGGGTAGAACTGCTTTGCTGATCCTGCTCCTCACCGCTTGCATCTTGTCCACCGCTGCGTGTACGGGGGGCTGCTGGCAAGCGGCGGACGCCGTGCGCACGGAGCCAAAGACCGATTGCCTCGTACTGTACGGTGGCCAAAGCGCGAGTGACTCCACCGTGTGCGCGGTGCCCAAGCTAGGTGGCGTGAACAACTGCAGCGACGCCCTCACACTCCCCAAGCGCTCCGCGAGCGACAACGCCGTCGTCGTCGCCGCCGGAGAGGAAATCGCTTGGTGGCTCCCGTCGCAATCATTCCCTCCGGCGGTCATAGTCAACCAAGCTGCAACCTACGTAATCAGCGCAACGCTCGGCGCCCAGAGCATCACCATCACCATCCCAGTGCACGACAAATAGCGGTTGGACGAAGGACCGCAATTTTCCGACAACCTCTAAATAGTCGACTCTACCTTCGTCTTTCGCATTCATGCGCCGGGATTGCCGAGTGCGCCGAATTCGGGTACGTATGGACCGCATGACCGACACGGACAAGAGCATTGCTGCCTACGACGACCTCGCCCGAGTCTGTGCCTACGACGCAGACATGGACATCATGCACCCCAATCGGCATCGGATGGCGGAGGTCATCGTGGAAGTCTTGGCGGCCGGCGAGCACACGCCATCGGCGGTGCTCGATCTGGGAACCGGAACAGGATTTCTGCTCCAGCGTCTGCTGTCTCGCTGTCCCGGTGTGCGCGCCGTCGCGCTGGATGGTGCGCGGGCGATGCTGGATCTTGCGCGGGCACGGCTGGGCAGGGCCGCGGAACGGGTCGACTTCCGGGTGGGCGACTTTCGCAGCCTGGCGGATCTCTGCCGTGGCGCGGGCCCGTTCGATGCCGTGGTCTCGTCGTTCGCACTCCATCACCTGCCACCCGAGGACAAGCGCAGGCTCGTCCGAACCGCCTTTGCCATGCTCAATCCGGGCGGATGGTTCCTCGACGCTGACATCATTCGGGCGGAGAGCGACTATCTGGAAGAGCTCACCCAACGCATGCGAGTGCGCGGGATCGTCGAGCGGGCGGCAGGTCGCGATCAGCGCTTTGCCGACCAAGCCAGCACGCACGCTTTTCTGCAAGCGATGGAGGAGAAGGAAGGCGACCAGCCGCAGGGGTTGGCCAGCGACCTGGAGGCGTTGACCAGTGCGGGCCTCGAGTACGTGACTGTCTTCTGGCGCGAGACGCGCGAGGTGGTCATCGGCGGGATCAAGACGCGCGGATAGTCAACCGCGCACGACCTGCCGGATGCGCACGGACGAGCCAGCCAGCGCATCAGCCCGGAGCCTGGTCGGGCTTGTCCTTCGGCACGAACGTCAGAAGCACCAGCGCAGGGGCGGCCATGGCCATGGTGGTGGCGAAGAAGACCGTCCAGCCGGCGGCGGCGATGAGGTAGCCGGAGCCGGCGCCAAGGGTGCGCCCGACGATCGTCGAGGCGCTCGACAGCAGCGCGAACTGGGTAGCCGAGAACGACTTGTTACACAGGGACATCAGGAAGGCCATGAAGGCGGCTTCAGCCATGCCGCTGCACAGGTTGTGGATGCCGATGGCGGCGGCGAGAAGAAAGTGGCTCTTGCCGACGATGGAAAGCGCGAGGTAGCCGCTGTTGGTGGCAGAGGCGAGAATGCCGAAAAGCAGAAGCGCCTTGCGCACGCCGAGCTTGGCCACCATGCCGCCGCCGAGGAGAACGCCAATGGTCATGGCGGCGAATCCGACCGCCTTGTACCAAGCGGCGATCTCGGTGCCCGAAAATCCGGTCTTGATAAGGAAAGGCTGAATCATGCCCGACGCGACGTAGTCGCCGAGCTTGTAGAGCATGATGAAGCCAATGCCGCGCAGAGCGCCCGGCCGTGCGAAGAAGTCGAGGAACGGCTTGGTGAAGGCATCGGCCACGGTGCGGGGTGGGCGGACCGCTTCCGGCTCCGGCGCGCGCCACGTGATGACGATCATCGGCAGCATCAACACGGCCATGATCTTGAAGACCGTGGGCCACGCCATGTAATCCGAAAGCGCCAGTGCGCCGGCGCCGGACACCAGCATGGCGATGCGGTAGCCAAGCACGAAGGTGGAGGTGCCCGAGGCACGCTCCCCGGCGGGAAGCACGTCGGTTCGATAGGCGTCGCTGACGATGTCCTGGCT
>PMLH01000236.1:0-11306 GCA_003159055.1 Myxococcales bacterium | reverse complement strand
GGGCAGGCTGAAGCGGTCGAGCAGGGGCGCCCACAGAAACTTGAATGAATAGGGCAGGCTGACCAGCGCGAAGAGGCCGATGGTCTTGAGGTTGACGCCAACCTTCGTCATCCAGGTCCCGAGCGTCGAGCCCGACATTGCGAGAGGCAAGCCGGACGCGAAACCCAAACCAAGAAGCATGCCGACACGTTTGCTGCGAAACGCGCCAAAGAAAGCGCCCATGCACCTACCTTCCTCTGTTCGCGCCGAGCACGCCAATTTTCGCGTGGGCGTTTTTGCGTGCACACAAGGGGCGGAATGGTTCGGCAGACGGGTGGCTGTCACGCGAAAACGGCTTGTCTGCGCGGTTTCCTGCGTCCGCGCCCCTTGGCACGTTCGCTGCACATTGCCCAGGGTGAGACCCGCAACCGAAAGAAGGAGAAGCCACCATGTTCAAGAACATCATCATCGCCCTCGGAATCGCCGCCCTCACCAGTGGTTCTGCATTCGCCGCCGCGAAGGCGCCGAAAGCCACCGCGCACGTCACTCACAAGCTCGCACAGGCTGGGGAAGCGAAGCCCGCAGAGGGCAAGGCCAAGATCGCGAAGGCCGACAAGACCGAGAAGACCGACAAGAAAGTGAAGGCCGAGAAGACCGACAAGAAGGTCGAGAAGAAAGAAGTCAAGGCCGCCGAGCCCGCCCTCGCGCCCGCGCCAGCGAAGAAGTAGTCGCGCAAGAGCAAGCCTTCGCGAACCCGCGAACCCAAATACTGGAAGCAGCAGCACACGCACGGAGGCCAACGAGCGCAGGCCTCCGTGTCCCGTTGTTGCGGCACGGGCGCAAACGACAGGTTGCCTGGATCACCGAGGTGGCTTCTCTCGACGGCGATTCGACAAGCAACCTTTTCGGCCCGCTTGCCGATAGTCCGGCATGTGCAAAGGGTTTGTCGTTCTCGTCGCGACCACGACCTTGATGGGTTGTCTGCCCGGAATCCCGGATGATTCCGAGGTCGCAGGTTTGCCAGCAGGGCCAACGCAGTCGAGTGGCACCTGTGGCAGCGGAACGTGGCAAGCGGGCTGGCTGGAAATCCACCACATCGACGCCGGACAAGCGGTTTCGACGTTGATCGTCAGCCCGGTCGGCCGAACCATACTCATCGACGCCGGCGAGGCCGACTGGGATCGCGACGACGACGCGAAGCTGGTCGGCGCCTACGTGAGGAAGGTGCTGGGCTGCGTCCGGCTTGATTACGTCGTGATTTCTCACTTTCACGTCGACCACACCGGATTTCCAGGCTACGGCGGGATTTGGCATTTGATCGAGCAACAGGGCTTCTCCGTCGGCAAGCTCTTGCATCGGGATCTCTATCACTACGCGGGCACCAGCGGGGCGGCGCTTGCGGCTTGGCGCGCGTACTTGCAGAGTCCGCAGGCTTCCGCTTCTTCTCCGGAAATCGCCGCTCCTGGCCGAGGGCAAGTCCAGTTGGGTGGCGATGTCGATTTCGCCTTCGTCGCGGTCGACGGCAACGGCCTGCTTCCCGTCGGCGACTTTTCCTCGGATCCGGCGCCGCCGGACGAGAACGACTATTCGATCGCGGCGCTCCTGCGCTTTGGGCGGCTCGACTACTTCACAGCCGGCGACCTGTCCGGCCGAACCGCGGTTTCCACGTCGAACGGCTACTCGTACCACGACGGTGAAACCGCGCTCGCGCCGCTGGTGAAGGACGTCGACGTCTATCGCGTAAGTCATCACGGCAGCAGCTACGCTTCCAATGCCACCTTGCTCGCGGAGCTGGACCCCGAAGTCGCCATCGTGCAGGTCGGCGACGGCAATCCGAACGGCCATCCGACCCAAAGCACCGTCGACCGATTGGCAGCGACCTCGGCCGTCTATTTCACCGAACACGGCGAACCAAGCACGGACTTGCGCACCGGCAAGGTGGTCGGCGACGTGGTTCTGCGGACGGCGAACGGTCTTGGCTACACCGTGGCGGGAGATCCATTCATCGCCACCGACCCGCGGCGCGTGGACAGCGACGGCGACGGCTATTTTGTCGAGGCAGACCCGGACGACGGTTCCGCGCTTGCGTTACCTTTGCCGAGTGGCGGTTGCGACAGCCGCTACCAGGTCTGTCCGTGAAGCCGAACGTCTACCGGAGTACGACGCCGTAGCGGTCCAGCACCTCGGCGGTCGCGGCGGCCAGCGCGATTTCTGATTCGCTCTGGTCCACTGTTGCACGCAGCAGGCGCGTTTCGGCATCCATCAGCTCTTGCAGGCGTAGGAGAACGTCGTTGTTGGTGGCTCGCCCGGCTTGAAAGCGCGCGCGCTCGGCGTCGAGGTTCTTCTGTGCGAACTCCACCTCGCGCCTGCCCAGCTCGACCCTCTTGCCAGCGGTGCGAACGCTTCGGCTGGTGCGGAGAACCAGATCACGGATCTTGGTTGCGAAATCGTCAGCGTTGATGTGGGCCAGGCCGAGATTCTCCTCGGCTGCCGCCATTTGCCCACGCGCGGTTCGGTTCTGCACCGGCAGCTCGAAGGTGAGCTCGGCCGACCACGCGAGATCCGAGAGGCCAGCCGTGTGCCGAATCGCATCGGAAAATCCCTCGCTGCGTCCAACCGGGCCGACCTTGGCGCCAAGATCGAGCCTCGGTCGGAGGGTGTTCCTGGCGACTGCGAGGTCGGCCTGCGATAGGTCGAGGCCCCGCCGCAAAGCGCGCAGCTGGGGGTTGGCTGCAAGCGCGCGGGACATCTCCGCGCTCTCGTCGACGTTCGTCGAGCTGGCGACCGGGGCGTCGCTCGCCGCCAGCGAAGGAAGGTTCGCGTCGGCGGAAACGCCGAAGAGAACCTCGAGGTCGAGACTGCGGAAGTAGAGGTTCTGCTCGCCCGTGGCCAGGTCTTCCAGGCGCTGCGCGATCGCGCGCTCGACCGAGGCCGCATCGGCGTCGGCTAGGCGGCCTACCCCGATCATGGCCTCGGTGATGCGAAGTTGTTCCTGGGCAAGCTCGACCGCCGAGCGACGGATGGCCAGGTCCTGCGTGGCATAGGCCAGCTCCCAGTAGGCAATCGCAACATCGCGGACGACGTTGCACGCGCGCATCTGACGGTTGAGCTCGGCGATGTCCTGCTCGATGCGCGCCCTGCGGACGTTGGCCATCGCGATCTCGCGGCCGAAACCGCGCAGCAGGGGATGGGTGAAGACCAGCGCCAGATTGCTTTGGTAGAGCGTGCCGCTGAGCAGGGACGTATCGGTCAAGCCCGTAATCGAGATCCGGCTTGCGGTGCCCGCCAGCGACAAGCGACCGCCAGTCTCCAGATCTCGCGACAGGCCAAACCCGAAGCTGTTCGTCGTCGTCGTTCCGGCGGAGAGGTCCGTGCAGGTCGGGACGCACGTAATGACCGGGGTTACCGCGCGCTCGTTTGCGAGCTGTGCAGTCAGGCGAACATCGAACTGCCCTGCCACTGCCATCTGATTGGCGGCGGCCTTGGCGATCGCAACCCGCTCGCGCCGCAGGTCCGGATTTCCGGCCACCGCCCGCTCGATGGCCTGCACGAGGGAAAGCGGCCTGGTTTCGTCGGCGTGCGCTCGCCCACCCATGCCCCAGCAGCAGGCAAGAACAACGATGAAGCAAAAGCGTGCGGAGCCTGCCGGCTTTGCCGGCAGCGCAGCGTCGCGGGAAGGTTCGGCGAGGACGCGCGCGGCCCGGGGGCGGACCGGCATAGGCGTTAAGCGGCAGCGGCTGGTGTAGACCACCCTCTCCCCTCGGGAGTGGGCCGGGGTGAGGGTAAAGGTATCCTTGACCTCGGCGTCTGGCTTCAGAAGAGACTGCACCCCCACCCCCAAGTCCCTCTCCCGAAGGGAACAAACGAGCCGTCGCCGACGTTTCATCGAATGGTTTCCCCACTGCGTAGTATGCCGCAGATGAAGGCTGGGCGAAGATAGAACCCGCATCGTCCGATGCGCGTGGGCTGGCCGTCCGAGCCGAAAGCAACCTGCAAGTCGGTCGCGCGACGTGCCTTCGGGCGCACCTGCATTACGCGTCCCAGGTGGCCGGTGATTTCAGACGCGCGTCCGCGACGAAAATACTCGCGCGCGAAAAGCTCAAAGTCAGCACGCAGAAGGTCTTCTTCGTCGGGCGACGGCGACCACAGCCGGACTGCGACCACGCGCCGGTCGCCAACCGACCCGCGCCGGTTCCATACCGGCGCGGCCAGAGGGTTGACATGGAAACCCTGGGAGGGACCCTGGGAGGGTTTCCATGCCTTCCCGCGATGGTCCGGGCCGAGCAAAGCTCGGCCGCTCCCCACGCGACTATCCTGCTCGGGCACCTCGAGCGCGATGAAGAGCACTTTGGCGAGCTTCCGTCGCACGTAGCTCGTGGCCCACGATTCGCCGGCAATCGCCAGGGGATCGATGTGGCAGACCGCGGTCGATTCCAGCGGAAGCAGATCCCGCGCGACCGGCACTGTCTTCAGCTCGACACCCAGCGCCGCAAAGTCGGGACCGCGAACGCCGCCATCGCCCGCGCCCAGCTCGCGTTCGATCACCTGCCCCGACCATCCTTTGGTTCGCAGCCGTCCGGCAGGAACCGGCAACCCCAACCCTTCCGCAAGCTCGGCCAGGGTCGCGCCCAGAAGCGAACGGGCGTGGCGAAGCAGGGTTGGGAGGTCGAGAATGGACGCGTCCGCCAGAACTAGAATCGGCCTCGCGCCGTGAGGGCGCCGCCTCCCGGCAGAGGCGCGAACCCCACCGACGCTTCGTCGCCACTTCCAGACGACGAGCCTCCACCGTGATTGCGAAGAAGCAGCAGCAGCGCGTCGGTCACCGCAGCCGCGGCCGTGAGGCTGAACATGGCATACGACCAATAGGCGAGCGGCCGAGCGCCCTCGCACTCGCTGTTCGCCGCTCCAAGCCGGTTCGGATTTCCGTTGGCGTCGGTCCTCGTCGCGTCGGTCTGGCAGTTGCTCATCTTGTTTCGCGCCTCGACGTTCAGGATGATGCCCGTCACCAGCGTCGCGGCCGCGACACCTCCGACCACCCATTCCGGCGTGCGTGAGATCGGTCTTTCCGGTTCTGGCTCGGGCCGCTTGGTCACGGCTGGCGGTGGCGGCGGTGGCGGCGGAGTCAATACTTCTGGCTCTGGCTCCGCTGGCTTATCTGGGGTTGCTTCCGCTCCACCCTCGTTGCTCGATCCGGACTCGGCGGCGGCGATCTTCTCTTCGATTCCCCTGATCCTGACCTTCACATCGTCCGTGTCGGCCGCGTCGGGCTTCAGGGTCAGGTATGCCTTGAACATCTTGAGCGCTAGCTCGTTGTTGCCGCTTCGCTCGGCCACGCGCCCCAGATTGAACGCGGTGAACGGGTGGGCCACCATCTTGTACGAGCAGGCGTAGGCCCGGGTGGCCTCTGCATCGTTGGCAGCGCCCTCGGCCGCCTCGGCGAGGCCGAACCACTCTTTGGCCAGCTTTCTGCGTTCTTGCGGATCCTCCGGCGAGGAGGCCGGACATTCCGCAGCCTGGACTGCGCTTGGCCCAAGCAGCAAGACCGCAAACAGAATCGCGGTGAAGGGGCGGCCCGTTCGGTGCTCTAGTCGCGTGGAGATCCGCCGAGCTCCGCTCGGCGCGGCCCGTCGCGGGAAGGCATGGAAACCCTTCGAGGGTGTCCACGTCAAACGCTGTGCAATCGAAGTGTGATTCATGGCATCGCCGGTCAGGTTAGAAGGGGTTCGGGCGGAACTCCTTGGTCTTTTTCGCGCTTGCTTTGTCTTCGTAGGGGGTCGGGCGATTCACTGTCGAGGCTTCACTTTGCTCACGCTCTCGCATTATCGCGCGTTTTTCCGCGGAGGACGTGTGTTTTTTCTTCGGGGCGGATTCTTCAGTCGAAGCTGGGGCTTCGTGCGTTCGTGCGACGTCACCTCCGGGGCCGGCTCCGGCTGGTTCATTCGCGGTCGAAGTTGTCCGCTGCGTGCCGGAAGCGGGGGCGGGCAGAATCTCAACCGTCGGGCGGACCGGACCGCCGACAGCCTTGTTGTCCGCTGGCGTCGGCGTCGTTAGCGTCGGAAGCAGGTGGTTTTGCGACAGGTATTGGTAACCGAGCACGCCCCCGCCGATGGCCAGGGCCACGGCGATCAAAATGGCGACGTGGCGCCCCGCCTTCGGACGCAGCGCCAGTGCTTCGGCCAAAGGTTGCGGAAGCCCGCCGACACTCCCGCTCGCGCTGCTGACTAGATCCATCGGTGATTTCGGGCCCGAACCTGACCCTTCAGGGCGGCTGGTTCCGGTGCGGGAATGGCCGGTCCGGCTGGCCAGGTTGGGGAATGCCACGTCGATGGGCGGATCCGACTCCTGCATGTCCAACGCCAGGCGAGTTGCGCGCTGCCATTGCAGGTGGTCCTTGGGAAACCAGGATTTCATCAGACGCGACAGATCGTGTGCGCTGGTGCCGCCCGACGCGAAGATCCACTTTTCAAGCGCGATCCTCATCTCTTCGGCGGTCTGGAAGCGCTCGTTGGGGCTGCGGTCCAGCGCGCACATGATGATCGCTTCCAGGACCCCGTCGACCTTGGTGTACTTGGACGGGCTGGCGATCGGTTCGTAGACCACCGCGCGCAGGGTGGCCAGCTCGTTCTCGCGAAGGAACAGGCGTCGAGCTGCGACGCATTCCCACAACACAACCCCCAGCGAAAAAATGTCGGCGCGCAAATCGACCGATTCGCCGCGGGCCTGCTCGGGCGCCATGTAGCCCAACTTGCCTTTGAGCGAGCCGGAATTCGTGTCGCCCAAACGCCCGAGTGCGCGCGCAATACCGAAGTCGATGACTTTCACCGAGCCTTCGAACGAAATCATGATGTTCTGCGGGGAAACGTCGCGGTGGACCAGGCCAAGCAGGTTCCCGGCTGCGTCGGTGAGCTGGTGCGCGTAGTGCAATCCGGCGGCAGCGTACGCCACGATGAGCGCCGCCAAGTTGTGCGGAAGCTGAGTCTTGGCCTTCTCGCCGTGCTGGAGCAGCGAGGCCAGGGGCTTGCCTTGCACCAACTCCATCGCGAGGAAGTACTCGTCGCCAGCGCGCCCCACCTCGGTGATGCGCACCACGTTCGGATGGTCGAGCATCGAGGCGATACGCGCCTCGTCGAGGAACATGTTGATGAAGTCAGGCTTGACTGCCAGGTGGGGCAGAACCTTCTTCACCACGACCAGGGTCTTGAAGCCCGAGATCTCTCCCTGCCGGGCGAGGTACACGTCGGCCATGCCACCGACGGCGAGTCGGGACAAGAGCTGGTAGCGCCCGAGGGTCACGAATTCCTGGGCGATCGGACCCGGGGTCACCGCGGGCGCATGCAATCCAACCGACGCCTGTGGTGGGGCAGCGCCTACCCTACCGCTTGTTCCGGCGACGCCAGTCTTGGCCGGAACCGGCGGCGGGTTTCCCGTGTCTGCCGCTCCCGTGACGGCGGTTCTCACAGGCGGCACGGGGCCGCTTCCGGTCCTCGGGTTTCCCCCCGAGGTCACACCAATGCCCGGGCCGGTTCCAGTTCGTACGGCGGCGCTCGCAGGTTCTGCTTCACTGCCCGGGTTTCGAGCCATGTCGACTATGAACGCGGATCATCGCACGGTCGGCTTTTCTGGGCTAGGGCTCATGCAAGAAATCGGCTGCCAGAAAGGGGAGGGGCGCTAGGGCGAGCTCTTGGCGGCTGCCCATGGTCCGTTGACCGAGATAGTGCCCAAGTTTGAGTGAATCTCGACCCCCCAAAGGCCAGTGGCGACCGTTCCGGCTGGGTTGCGGAGCATACCTAGGGCATCTGCGCGCCCGTCGCCATCAAGGTCGATCACAGGCGCGGATCCCCGGAGGAAGAAGTCAAGCCCGTTTCCGTCGAGGTTGTCGAACGAATCCGACAGCTTCTGCACGAGCATAGCAAGGCCGATGCGGCAGGCGCCGACCAGGCACCCTCGCGACTCTTTGATTTGGTCGCATAGTGCCGCGTCGAGAGCGTCGCAGCCGGTCAAGAGATCGCCCTGATCGGAAAGCGTCGCCATCGCGAAGATCGTGTTCACCAATTGGGTTGCCCCGGCCATGTTGCGCGACTTCTGAAGGCTGGTGTTTTCAAAGGCGTATTTCGCGGCCGTGCCAAGCCGCAGCGTGAACCCGTGGGGCTGCAGTGCTATCTGGCCAAATTCCAGGTTCGCCGGGACGCCATGCGCATAAGGCATGGGCAACCCGAGCGTGGTGGTTGTGATCGTCGGGGCCGACGCTAGCGGGGCGGGAAAGGTGATATCCACCAGGTCGTGGTCGACGAGGTAGTTGTTGGGCTCTTTGTCAGCCGTGATGCTCATGGTCGAGTTGATGTGAAGGGCGCTCAGCAAAGCGCCGATTTCGTTTGGGAAGGCCCCGAGGTTCATGGCGCCAATCGAGCTACGCGAGCTTTCGAACAACGCATCCACAATGGCTTCGAGGCTGGTCTTACCATTGCCGTCGACCCGGTCGCGGCACGTGGTCGTAGTCTTGCTGCCGGCCGTGCCAACCGGCTGCAGCGTGAGCCCACGGCGCGCGTCGAGCAGGCCCCCGAGCGCACCCTCGCCTCCGGCAATCGGAATACAGTCGTTAGGATCGTTGGCGTTATTGGTCACCAAGGAATCGATGGTGCAGTCCAGCCACAGTCGGGCTGGGTCGAGCGGGCAACGCGACCACTCCTGCCAAGCCGCCTGGATCGCGGCGACCGCCGGAGGGGCGGGCGACGAAAGTGAGATGTCCGACGCGACCAGGTAGTTGCCGATCGGGACCGGCAGCAAATGATCCAAGAGCAAGGTTGCGATGATGGTTTGGTCTTCAAGCAATGAGCTACCAGCCAGGTCGAGGCATCCGGCGATTCGGACCACGTTGCTCGCATCGAGCCCGAGGCCGGCCACCGCATGGCTGCCTTGCCCCGCCACGCCCAAGAAAACGAGATACGCGCCGAGATCGACGTCATGCGGTGTGCGTGAGCGGATCGGCGCAGTCGCGAGGCCACCAAGGTCGATCGCGCCGCAGGTCGCGTCGTCGTAGAAGAACAACTTGGTCCGTACCACCGTGCCCATTTGGATCAGATCTGCGGCCGCGACTGGGACGATTTCGACGGAATAGGCATTGGTCGTCACCATGACCTCGACGCGTGCGGCGGCCTCGGCACCCTGGCTTGTGGCCTGCACAATGAAGGTGGCAGCCTGGCTGTCGGGGTCGAGCCTGTCGGCGATCACCTCCAAGACCGCCGACCCACTGCTGTTGGTCAAGCCGCGGTCAGTGGACAGGCGCGCCTGGACCGTGCCGCCGTCGCCGTTTTCCGCCAGGATTGCGAAGTCGATGGGGTAGTCCGGGACCGGCTGGCCTTGTTGGTCGCGAAGCTGGAATTCGATGCGCCCGCTGCTAGCGGGGCGGATGGTGAGCGTTTCCGAGGGCGTGGCCGTCAGGGCGAGGCCGTCCGCGCGCATGGCATCGGGCATGGGCAGTGGCGTGTTCGATCGACACCCCGTCGTCATCGCAAACAGGGCGCAGGCACTCGCAAGCACAATGCGCAAGAGACCAGTCATGAGCTCACCGGCTAGCGCCACGCTACCACGACTCGGGCTCGTTGACCTTCGCTCATCTCACGAGTAAACCCTCCCCAGGCATGGCCGGCTTCACACATCTGCACCTTCACACCCAGTACAGCCTGCTCGACGGCGCTATTCGCCTCGACGAGCTTTTTCCCAAAGCGCTGTCCCTGGGGATGAAACAGGTGGCCATGACCGACCACGGTAACCTTTTCGGTGCGCTGGATTTTTACCAGAAGGCCCGCGCGCACGGTGTGAAGCCAATTTTGGGGTGTGAGACCTACGTGGCTGAAGACCGCCTCGACCGAAGCGAGCGGCGCAGCCACCACCTGGTGCTGCTGGCGAAGGACCGCGCCGGGTGGAAGAACCTGACCTACCTCAACTCGATGGCCTTTCTCGAGGGATTCTATTACAACCCGCGCATCGACCGGAAGCTTCTGCGCGAGCATTCCGAGGGGCTCGTGGGCCTCTCGGCCTGCCTCGGCGGCGCGGTGTCGCGGGCCATCCTCTACAGCGGCATGCCCGCGGCGGAGCAAGTCGCGCTCGAGTACGACAACATCCTCGGCCGCGGCAACTACTACCTGGAAGTGCAGGCCAACGGGCTGCCTGACCAGGAAAAGGTCAACGCCGGCATCATCGAGATCTCCAAGAAGACCGGCATCCCCATCATTGCCACCAACGACTGCCACTACCTGGAACGTCGGGACGCCCGCGCGCACGAGATCCTGATGTGCGTGGGGCAGAAGACCACGGTGAACGACGCCAAGCGCATGCATCACCCGACCGATGCGTACTACCTGCGCTCGCCCGACGAGATGAACATCCTGTTCAAGGATCTTCCCGAGGCCCTGGAAAACTCCGAGCGCATCGCCAACATGTGCAACGTCGAAATCGAGCTCGGCAAGACCTTCTTGCCCAACTTCCAGGTGCCCGACGGCTACGATGCCGGCAGCTACCTGACCGAGCTCGCGCACAAGGGGCTCGAGGAGCGCCTGGCCACGGCCTCGCGCATGGGGCTCAAGGCCGATCCCGATCAGTACCGTGCCCGCCTCGATCTCGAGCTCGGCGTGATCAAGAAGATGAACTTCCCAGGCTACTTCCTCATCGTCTGGGACTTCATCAACTGGGCCAAACAGCACGATATCCCGGTCGGGCCAGGCCGCGGTTCGGGGGCGGGCTCGCTGGTCGCCTACAGCGTCCGCATCACGGACATCGATCCGATCTTGAACAAGCTGCTGTTCGAGCGTTTCCTCAACCCCGAGCGTGTTTCCATGCCTGACTTCGACGTCGACTTCTGCATGAATCGGCGTGAAGAGGTCATCAGCTACGTCACGCAGAAGTACGGCAAGAACAACGTCGGGCAGATCGCGACCATGCATCAGCTCAAGGCACGAAGTTGCATCCGCGACGTCGCGCGCGCCCTGGGCATGACCGCGTCGGAAGGCAACAAGGTCGCGACGTTGGTGCCCGAGCCAATCCAGGGCAAGTCGCCGCCGCTGGCGAAGGCCATCGAGGACGAGCCTCGCCTCAAGGAGCTTTACGAGGGGCCGTATCGCGAGCTTCTCGACATCGCGCAGACGCTGGAAGGCCTGAACCGCCACGCCGGCACCCACGCCGCGGGCGTGGTCATTGGGGAAAAGCCGCTCTGGGAGTACACGCCCTGTTTCCGACCATCGGGGCAGGAAACGGAAACCATCGCCACCCAGTTCAACATGACCGACGTCGAGAAGGTCGGGCTGGTGAAGTTCGACTTCCTCGGCCTCAAG
>PMLH01000619.1 GCA_003159055.1 Myxococcales bacterium | reverse complement strand
AAGCCCGCCGCCGAGGCCGCCCTGGCCGCCAACGAGCAGGGCAAGTTCTGGCAGATGCACGAGACCCTGTTCAAGAACCAGCAGGCGCTCACCGCTGCCGACCTCGAGAAGTACGCCAAGGACATCGGGCTCGACATGGCCAAGTACAAGGCCGCCATCGATAGCCACAAGTACGCCGCCCAGGTCGAGCAGGACATGAAGCAAGGTTCGTCGCTTGGGCCCGAGGGAACCCCGGCCGCGTTCGTCAATGGCCAGCTGGTTTCGGGCGCGCAACCGGTCGACGCCTTCAAGAAGATCGTCGATGCGGAGCTTAAGGGTGGCGGCAAAGGCAAGGCCAAGGCCAACTAACGGGGACATCCCCGCTTCAGAGGCGCAATCCGGCAGCAGAGGAAAAATTCTGGCAGCGGTGCTTGCCGCCGCTGCCGTGGCCTTTGCCGGGGCGATGCTGATCCGTGGCGCTGCCTCGACCGTGAGGTCGGCCGCAGAAGGCGCCTGTCTTGCGTTGCGGCCGAATCCGCTCTCGGCTGCGGTGCGCTCCTTGAATCCCGACTTCGAGTTGCCCGACCTCAAAGGCGGCAAGGTTTCGTTGCGAAGCCTGCGGGGCAAATCCGTCCTGGTAAGTTTCTTTGCGACGTGGTGCCCGCCCTGCGTTGAGGAAGCGCCGTCGCTGGAAGTGCTGGCCGCCCGGATCGGGGACAAGGCCAAGGTGATGGTGGTCAGCGTCGACGAGGACCTGGAAGCGCTGAAGAAGTTCTACGCCAAGGGCTCCTCCGCAACCGTGGTGCGCGATGAGAGCAAGCAGGTTCCGACCAGCTTTGGGACCTCCAAGTTCCCCGAATCGTTCCTCATCGATCCGTCGGGCCGGGTTCGCTACGCCTTCATCAACCAGCGCGATTGGTCGGTCCCGGAAGCGGCAGCCTGCGTGCTCGGACTGCAGTAGGTTCACCACAGTTGACGGACGACGTTCGCCGCAGTTGACGGACCACGGTCCTCGAACGTAGCTTTCGTGGACAATGGTCCCCAAGCTACCCGTGTCGTCCGTCACATCGGTCTCGCAGCATATGATCGCCACGCGGTGGCCAGCCCTAGCGGCGCTGGCCGTCGTCACCTTGGCCAGCAGTGCGATGGCGGTGGCCGAGCCCGAGAATTTTCTCGCCAGCAAACGGCCGCAGCTCGTGCAAGGCGTGAGCAATCCGGCGCGTCTGACCGACGGTCTTCTCAGCAACGAGGGCGACGAGTGGCTGACTGACGTCACTGCGCGCTTCACCTCCTCGACCTCCTTCGTCGATTACGACCTCGGTGCGGAGAGGACCCTGCGCTGCTTGCTGGTCCAAGCCGACAACAACGACGTCTACTTCATGTCGACCTCCCTCGACGGCAAGGAATGGAAACAGCTCTGGCGCGTGGGCGCGGAACCATCTCCCGGGATGCGGGTGCGGACCACCAAGCTGGACGCGACGGCTCGCTATCTCCGCCTGTCCGCGACAGGCGGAGATGCCCTCTACAGCGTGGCGGAAATTGCCGTTTATGCCGAGTGCCCACAAGTGCCATGGCCTTCCGATCTGCCGCACGCGCACGGCATTCCAGTTGGCGACGCCCTGGGGATCAAGATCTTGTTGTTCGGCATACTGGCCGGCGTTTTCATCATCGCGCATCGACGCAAAGGTCCGGCCCTGCAATACGTGATGCTCTTGCCGGTGCTGGGCGCGTTTTGGATGATGGTCGCCGACCTCGTCGACCTGTACCCCTTCTTCGAGCAAGAGCCGCCCTTGCGTGCCCTGGTTGCTGCGCTGGCCGCGCTGGTCGTGATCAAGGAAGCGTTCCTGTCGAAGCGCTGGGCGCCTCATCGAGCGGTTTCGCTCGCGACGCTCGCGTTTTGCGCGGTCACCGCTTTTGGCACCTACTACCACTTCGGCATGCCGCANNGCGCCACTACTACCCGGTGGCCAAATACTTCCGCGAGCTGCGCTTCGACGGACTTTACCTTGCGAGCCTCGCGGCCTACATCGACAATACGCCCGGCTTCAATCCGTCGCAGCTCAGCCGCGTTCACTTGCGCGATCTCCGTGATGCCGAAATGCGCAGTGGGGCCGACGTCGCCAGCCAATTGCCCGAAATCAGGGCGCGCTTTTCACCCGAGCGCTGGGAAGAGTTCAAGCGCGACATGAAGTACTTCTCGGACACGATGGGTGGGCAGGACTACCTGGGCAGCATGCAAGACCACGGCGGCAACGCGACGCCGGTCTGGATTCTGCCGGCGTATCTCCTCTTCAAGAACTGGCCGGCGAGCGAGCTGTCGATCTCGCTCGCAGGGCTGATCGATCCGGTGCTGGTACTGCTGTTCTTCTTTGTGCTTTGGCGGACCTACGGCATTCGCGTGATGCTCTACGTGATGGTGATCTGGGGCGCGAGCGACTTCTACAATTTTGGGTCGAACCTGATGGGGTCGACCTTGCGCCAGGACTGGTTGGTCGCGCTGGGCTTCGGTGTCTGCGTCATCAAGAAACAGCGCTATTTGCTGGGCGGCGTGCTGATGGCCTATGGCGGTCTCATTCGCGCCTTCCCGGCGATGGCGACCTTCTTCTTCATGGTGCCGATGGCGTGGTTCGTGTTCGACTATTGGTACGCGCGCCGCAAATTGCCCAGCCTGGCACAATGGCGCGCCGCCGAGCGACCGGCCTTTCGCGCATTCGTTGGCGCTGCAATTTGCGTGGTCGGCTTGGTCGCCATCACGTCAGCTATGTTCGGTTTCCGCGATTCCTGGCTTGCCTGGAAACAGAAGATCGAGATTCACGCCACCGGCCCCAGTACCAACAACGTCGGACTTCGCAACGTGCTCGCGTTCAATCCCAGCCTGTCCGCCAAGGCTTTGACCGAGCACCACCGCGCTGGCCCTTGGGGCGATTGGGGAACTGCACAGAAGATGACGTTTGCTTCACGGCGTCCGCTGTTCTTCGGAATTTTGCTGATTGCCACCGCGCTTGCACTCATGGCCTGCCGAGGCCGCAAGTTGGAAGAGGTTGCACTGATTGGACTTCTATTGATTCCATTCTATTTCTACCCATCCAATTACTATTGCCACTTCGTATTTCTGTTACCCTTGGTGGTCGTGCGGCCGCAAGAGGACCGCGACAAGACATTCGCAACGATTTTTGTGGTGTTGGCTGCGATGTGCGTCGGGCAGGGCTTCACCCTGGCCGAAGGATGGACTGACCTGCGCTACACCTACCAGAGCTTCCTTCTCCTTATCGGCTTTGCCATCATTCTCGCCTACCTCGCGTGGGAATCGCTCAAGCTCGCGCCCTTCGTGAAGACGCTGCCCGGGCAAGAGGACGCCTAACCCGGGGCTACGGCGCGTCCAGATCGAGCAGGATCTGTTTGACGGTCCGGGCGGCCGGCTTTCCGCGCGGCGTGTAGCTGGTCGTGCCGGGGCCGCCGTAGCCGTACCAATTCCAGATGTACAGACCATCGAGGCGCGCATGCGCAGAATTGGGGGCGGTCCAGGCGAGGCGAAAGGCTTCGAATCCGCGCCGTTGCTCGTCGAGGTCGGGCGTGCCGCCGGAGGATTCATCCCAGGGCGCCGCGGTTGCGCCGGACTTCGATCGATAGCCAAGCTCGGTGAAGATGAAGGGCTTGTCGAACCTCGCCAGGTTGGACTCGATTTGTCGTCCGATCTGTCGCCAACGGGCGGCCAAGGCTTGCACGTCGGACGGATCCTTTGCGTCACGGAGATCGAAGTAGCCGACGACCCCGATTTCGTCCACCAAGTCAAAAAGCTGCGCCTCCTGGTAATGATCCCAGTTGCTGGAATAGACCAGGGTTCCCGAATAGACCGCGCGAAGCAAGGCGATGAGCTTCTTCCAGCGCGGAAGATCGCCATCGAGAGTCGACAGCTCGCTGCCAACCACCAAGCGCGTGGCACCCGTCAAGGTTGCCAGCGACGCCAGGTCCCCCAGCAGTTGTCCGTAGCTCGCAAACCAGGCATCACGACTGGCAGGGGCTAACGTGCCACGCCAGTCGTTCGGCGAACGCGGATCGGAAAGCCGCACGATGGGAAACAGGGTCACCTCCAGCTCCAGTCGCTGGGCAGCGCGAATCGTATCCGCCACCGTTTCCAGCGTGGGCGAGAGCCGTGTGTGCAGGCGAATTCCCGTCGACGCGCCGTGGTTTTGGTAAAGCGGAATCACGAGCGCGACGTGGCTCGCCCCGAGCGCCGCGATTTCACCCAGCAGCGGCCCATAGGAAAAACTGACGTCCTCGGCGAACAGCCCCAGCGCGACCCCACGCTGGCGTGGCTCACGGCTGTGTTGCGGGTGCTGGGCCATGGGCTCGGACGACACGGCCTGCGGGACCTGCTCATGTCTTGGCAGGGGCAACGCACGCGCGGCGAGCAGCCCCGTGGGCACGAGCAGCGCTAGCCCAACGGCCAGACGACGAATCATCGGCCCAAACTAGCACAGCTCGGCAGATGGCGTGCCGCCCCCCGGTCCGCTATTCGTTGTCGCGCAGGCGAAAGCGGATCTTGAACGACCGGATGCGCACCGGGACGGACTTGCCGTCGCGCTCGCCCGGCGAAAATGCGCATCCCTGCAGCGCACGTTTGGCCGCTTCGGTCAGCCCTGCGCCCAGCCCTTGCACCACGGCGATGTCGCGCGCTCGCCCATGTTCGTCGACAACAAGGTCGAAGACCACGACGCCCTCGAGTCCGGCTTCGCGAGCTTCGTCGGTGTACTTGCCTTCGCATTCGCCCTTGGGCAGCGGCATTTTGGTGACTTCGTAGGCCGGGACCGGAGCCATCAGCGCCTTGGCCGGGCTGGGGTCGGTTTCGCCGGGGCGACCGCGTGGCCTGGCCTGCAAGGTGTTACCCACGGGCATGGCGGGACCGTTGCCCGCGGACGACGTCGATTCCATAGAAATGCCAAACACCGGCGTGGCGCCGGTGTCGCCGGTCGCTGGTCGCTCGGTTGGGGTTGCTTCCTTGGGCGCATTGGCCTGCACCGGCTCACTCGTCGCTTTTCGGGATCGACGGGAAGGCGCCTCGTGCACAGGTTGTCTCGCCGCTTCGGTCTTTTCTGGCGCTGCTGGCTCTGGCTCTGGCTCGGGCTCTGGCGCTGGCGGCTCGCGCAGCTCGACCCGCAAGACCACGGCGGGCGCCGCCTCGACCCGCGCCGGTAGGTGTGCCGATCCGCGCGCAAGCAACACGTGTCCGGCGACAGAAGCCGCGGCACAAATCGCAAGGCGGCGGGCGTAGGTCATTCCTTTTCCAGGGGCGGGGTCAGTCCCGCAGGATCGATCTGGATCGCGAACGACGTCACGCCAAGCGATTTCACCAGGTCGAGCACCCAGACCACCCGGCCGTGCGAGACGTTCTTGTCACCGGCAATGATGGCCTGGGTCTTCGGATCCTTGGCCATGGCCGCTTTCACGGCCTCGTGCAAGGCTGCCGGCGAGACCTCGTTGCCGTTCAAGTACATGCGACCTTCGCGGGTCAGGGTCACGGCAAGCGTGGTCGGTTGGACGCTCGCCGACTGCGATGCCTTGGGCAACTGAACCTCGATTGCCTGGCGTGCGATGAGATGGGCCGTGAGCATGAAGATGATGNNCATGATGTCGACCAGGGGCGTGACGTTGATGTCGGTGATGAGACCGCGCTGACGGGTAGCGGCCATTACTTCTCTCCGACGGCGCCACCGGATTTGGCAGGCGGCTGCGGCTGGGCCTTTACGTAGGCGAGAATCTGGTGGCTCACGGCATTGGCGGCCACGACGGCCGTCTCCACGTGGCGCATGAGAACGTTGTAGGTTGCCACCGCCGGAATCGCAACCAGAAGCCCGATCGCCGTCGCCACCAGGGCCTCGGCGATGCCTGCCATCACCGCCTGCGAGCCCAAGGCCGCACTGGTCGCTAGGTCGTGGAAAGCGCGCACGATGCCAAGCACGGTGCCAAACAAACCGATGAAGGGCGCATTGCTGCCGAGGGTGCCGAGGAAGGCGAGACCGCGCTCGTAGTGCAGGCGATCGGTCTCGACCACGGCGGTGACATGCTCTTGCATCGCCTCGGCGCCTTCCGCGAGGTGTTCCAGACACACGCGTGCAACCGCGCTTTCCATCGAGCGCGCGCCGCCGAGCGCCTTTTGCGCCGCCGCTGGACCGGACTTGCGCAGGGCCACCAGGGCATCGGCGATCTGCTGCCGTTGCCGCCGGGCGCGCGCGAAAAACCACAGTCGTTCAAGCACCACGGCGGTCGCGGCGATACTGAGGGCGATGAGAAGCCAGAGCACCCAACGCGATCCGGCTCGCAACATCAGGTCAAGGGCTTGAGCATCGATGGAATGGTTCATGGTGTCTCCTTACAGTCGGGCGCGCAAACCGGCGGTGGGCAGGACGTAACGAATGTACGTGCCGGGCGTCACCTCTTCCGGCAAGACCGCCGCGTTCAACAGATCGATGTAGAAATCGAGCATCCATTTCTGCCAAACCGCGCGCTTGTCTATTCGCAGATCCACGCGGTAGTAGCCGCTTGCCCTCGCGGTGTTGTATCCGTAGGTCGTGGTCGCAGGCAGTCCACTTTGGTACTGAAAGCGAATCCCAAGATCCCAATTGCGCGGCAACCGCAATCCGGTGACCAGATTCACCAAATGCGTGCGGTCGAAATCGTAGGGGAGCCACGCACCATCGCGGTACCTCTCGGAACGCGATAGCGAATAGGAAAGCCAGCCGAAGAGCCCGCTCTTGGCTTCGCGACGGATGAGCACCTCGACGCCGTACGCGCGGCCGGTGTTGGGCTTGGCCAGGCGGTCCAGAATCTGCTGCGCGGTGGCCTCGGGCGCCGCGGTTGTGAGCGGGATAAGCGAGGTGTTGCCGGTGGTGTTGAGATTCTGCGAATTGACCGAGAGATCGAACAGAGTCGGATCCATGTACGCGAAGTAGCCTTCCAAACTCAGGCTGAAATGCTCTTGCAAAGGCGCCTCAACGCCCAGGCTTGATTGAATCGATTTCTGCATGCCGTACTTGAGCGGCAGATTGTCAAATCCCGGCAACGGCAGAACGAAGCGCGGTGGTTGATGGTAGATGCCAACCGCGCCTTTGAGCCAGATGGCGCTGTTGTCGCTGCCCGGCGCAAGCCCGGGCAGATTCCGTTCGCCGACCTTGTAGCGCAAGGTCAGGCGCGGGTCGAAGCCCGATCGCGTGACGTTCTTGTCGTAGTACACGTCCTCGCGGACGCCGGGACGGATGAGCCAACGCTGGGTGGGCCGCCAGAGCGCCTCGGCGAGCGCCGTGCCCTGGTAGAGCACGGTCAGGCCCTGGGAGAAGGTAGCGAGGCTGAAGGCGTTCGGCGAGACGGTGGATGCTTGACCCTGAACGAAATCGTGGAAGCTGCCCTCCAGCCCCGACACCAGGGTCAGCCGCTCGCCGGTGCGCCAGCTCCAGCGCATCGAAGGCTCGACCACCCAGGTGGCCACGTTGCTGCCCGCGCTGTCGGTGTGGTCGTAGCCGAGGACGACGCGGTAAAGCCCGTCAAAGCCGCCGCGGCCGTGGTAGGCGCGCAAATCGGCGCGATCGAAATTGAGGACCAAGGCGGGCGCAAGGGGCGGATTGCGGGCGCCGGCAGGTGCGTTCGGCGCGGGCGTGTCCAGCTCGTCCTTGGCGCCGAAGAAAAGCGCGGTCCAACCGGTGCGCGCATTTCCGCCGTCGAGACGGAACTGATAGTCCCAGTACGACAGCGAAAGCCGATTGGTGGCGAGGCTGAGGATCAAGCCCGGATACCCGTAACGGGCGGCTGCCGAGACGGTGACGCCGAGCTTCGGGATGGGCTCGCGCACGAAGCCGCCGGCTTGGGTCAGGTTGGCGTCCAGATCGACAAGGTGTTCGTCCGAGCGCGCGCGGTGGGTCTTGCCGTCGATGATGCCGCCGGTGTAGCCGCCGTAGAGAACCGGCGCCCCGCCGGGGTAGAACTGAATTTCCTCGATGAACTCGGGGTGGATGACGCTGGCGCCGACCAGCAAGTGGTAGAGTAATGGAATGCGTGTCCCGTCGAGCAAGTAGCCGGTGGAGCTGGGGCTTGCGCCGCGGACCACTGGATACGGCAGGAGCGAAACCACCGAGGCCGTGCCGGGAAGGGTTTGGATCACGCGAAAGGGATCGCCGAAGGTGCCCGGGATCTGCTGAATCTCGGGGCCCCGCAGGGTGATGCGCGACACTTCTTCACGCCGCTTTTCGCCCACGATCACGATCTCGTAGGGATCGTAGCGGTCGCGCTCGATGTAGTAGCTCACCGCCAATTCTTGGTTTTTGGTCAGGTGCTCTTGCTGCAGGAACGCATTGCAGTTGGGCGCGTTGACCGTCACGCGTGCGTCGCCCGCAGGCAGCGGCAGACGAAAGCGTCCCTTCTGATCGGCGTCGACGGTGTAGTGGCGCTCGCCGATTTGCGCGCTGACCGTGGCGCCCACCACCGGCAGGCGCGTGCCCAGTTCGACCAAGCGGCCGCGCAGCGCGGCCACCAGCGGCGGCCCTTCGTCCTCGGTCGGCGGTGGCGGCGGTGGCGGGGGAGGCTGGAAGGTGTGCGTGAACGCGATCTCCACCGGGACAGGCTTGCCGCCGTAGCGCGCGGGCTGGAACTTGAAGGCGTTCGCAGCCGTCACGACCGCGTCGTCGAATACCGGCAGCGAATGCGTGAGCAGCTCGACCTGGTGAACCGCACCGTCGGCCCCGACCGAAATCTTCACGCGCACCACGACGGGGTGGTCCTGCGCGGGAGCGCCCGGAGGGTAGGGCACAGTGGTGGGCGTCAGCGGTTGTGGCGGCTCCAGCATGGCCGCCACCTCCACTGAAACTTCGGGAGAAGCATCGGGCTTCTCGTCGGAAGCCGCGGCTCCCCCGTCGGGCTCCGTCGCCGACGTCTCGGCCAATCCCTGCCGCGGCACCAGGCCAAGCAGGAGCGCAAGCACCGACCAGCGGACTAGGAGCCTGTCGCGGTAACNNGGCCGTCTGCTTCGTTGCTCGTCGGTTGAATACGTCGAGTATTCGCCCTCCTCGCGCCTCGCATCCGGCCCGGCTGCGCTCCGCCACGCTCGGTCCGGGTCACCGCGACAGGCTCCTAGCGCCACAGGATCTCCCAGGTGAGCGAGCCGCCGAGGTGCGGCCACCATTGTCTGCGCACGATCGGCGTCGCGGTGTCCGGCTCGAGCACGCCGGTGTCGTCCACGCAGCCTGTCCACTGTCCGTCCATTTGCAGCAGCAAGCCGGTCGCAGAGCGCGGGCCCAGCACCATGGTCCACTCCGTGCGCACCAGGCCCGCCACGCCGACGCCGTTGCAGCTGGGCAGCGGTGTCTTCGCGTCCGGGAAGGTGTACGAGGTGTCGACCGCCTGCGGTTCGGGATTCGGTCGCGAGGTCGACGGCTCGATGATGCCGCCAAATCCGATGCCGACCGCGAATGAAAGATGCTCGGTGGCGTGCCAGGTAGGCTCGAGGGTGCCGGCGAAGCGCAGCCCCTGCATGGCAGTTCCCGTGCCCTTCGCATAGAGGTAGGAAAGCGAACCCATCAGCGACCAGGCTTCGTCCAAGCGCACGCCGCCGCGGATGGTTGGCCCAATCAATTGTCCGTCGGGTGGCCCGCCGATGCCGTACAAGCGCCCGTAGACCAGACCGAGACCAAAACGAAAGCCGGGCTTCCTCCACAGGGCGCGGTCGCTTTCCGTGGGCAACGAAAGGCGAGGCGCAGGGTCCTCGTCGAAAACGGGGGTGACGGGCAGGCCGGCGCTCGGCCCGACAAGTCCGGCACCGGGCGCACCAGGAACGCCCTGGGTGGAAGCCGCGTGCACCTTGCCCGTACTCGCGACGGCGAGGAGAAGCAGCACGACCTTGGCCGACCCGTGTTTCGACGTCATGGGAGAGGTTGGCAGGTCGGGGGCCACCACGAGGGTTGCGATCCCGGCGCGGTGAAGTCCCAGCTTGGCGTGGCGCACGCCGGGTCGTTCCTACAGCCACGCAGGGTGTAGTGCAGCGCGGACCGGCAAGGTTGGTCGGGCGTGCTGGCAACCACCAGCTGCTGTCCCGACGGGACTCCGGCGTCGTCACCGACCAAGCGAGGGAAGCCTGTGCAGGTCCAAGCCAGGCCCGTCAGGTCCAGCGTCGCCGGAGGCTTGCGGTAGTAGGTCACACCGCCGCTGTCATTGGTCGTGCAAGCGAGCTGTGAGAGCTCGGCGAGCTTGGCTGGATCAGCCGACAGATCAATCGTGATGGTGTCGTCAATCGGCGCCGTGTCGCAACTCTCCTCCAACGGAAACTCCCCGCCAGCGATGCTGGCCAGCGTGCCTGGGGTCAGAGCAAATCCGCTGGCCGACAGAATCGAGAATACTTTGGGCGGCTCTGGGCAATTGCCAACTGGTCCACGCGGATAGAACGCCACATACGGATTGAAGCTGCCCTCCAGATACGCCACCCGGCGGTCCGGCTGGGTCATCGAAATGAAGCTTGCGCCATAGACCACGTCGGGAGGGCCAGCAGCGTCGTCGATGGGTTCGCCCCCCTGTTGTTGTCGCTGCGGGTGGCGGAAGTCGAGCGCACCGTTGAGGTTGCGATCGTCGTAGACGACCAAGCTCGCATAGGCTATCCGTGACGAGAGATCGCCAACCATGAGATCGGCGGCTGGCAAGCTGATCAAGGGAATGGTTGCTGACCCATCTGGCGCGAGGACGACGTCCGCGCCTGCGCGAGCGGGGATGAAGCCGAAGCTGTCGCGACAGCCGGTGTCGACGACTTTCCGCAGATCAGCCGGCAATCCGGACACCAGCTCGATCGCCTGGTTCAGCGCGCAGAACGGTTCGGGCAGCCACTGCTGCCCCCACACGACGGCCACGTGAAGCTGAGACGGGCTGGCTCCGCCGTCGAGTCCGGTGGCTGCGCCGTCGAGCGTGTCGGTTCCGCCGTCCAGCGCACCGCCGCGCCAAGTGGTCTGAACGTGGATCTGCGCGAGTGGCGTGACCGGTGCGTCGAGCCCAACCGGCTTGCCACAGGCGAGAATGGCAGTGGTCGCAAGCGCGAGCATGGACCGCACTACGGTTGCCATGAGACCCCCAAGCTGGTGCCCCAGCCCATGCGAGCGGAGCCGTCAATCAGATGAACGGTGGGGCCGCCCGACAGGCTCATGCCCCACGCGTCCCACACGCGCAGGAACACGACGCCGTCCAGATCGGCTGCGGGGAAAAGGTACCACGCCGTGGTTTCGAGTGCGTTGCCCGACAGTCCAGCGCGGCTGCCTTGCTCTCGCGTACGCGACTCGTACACCGCGGTCGCGCCCAGGCCCAGGCGAAGCCCAAACGAGCCGCGTCCTGCCACGTGCTGGACCAGCCCGCAGATGCGCATCCTGATGTCGTCGTTGCGGACGGCATCCACCGGCGAGTATTCCGTCGCTGTCGACCACGAGGCGCGCGCGCCCAGCGCGAAGGTTCCCCTGCCGCCGAACGGTCGAAGGTAGCTTGCACCGACCCCGGCGCTAAGGCCGGTGGTCAGTGCTGCCGGAAGCGCGAGCACCAGCTCGCCGTCGACCATGTTGGTCGGAGGCGAATACCGTGTTGCCTCAAGGGTTTGCGCGCCCGCCGCTGCAGACAACGCCGTCGCGCACCCGAGCGCCGCGGCAACCATGACGCCCATCCCGAGATGCCTCGACGCAGTTGCACCGAGCCTAAGGGGACTAGTCGTGTCTGATTTTGCCATCGCGCCGCTACGCCAGAAGCCTAGCGCCGCGTACCCACGCAGCGCAACGTCAACCGGCTGCGATTTTTGCAATTCGGTGAACACGCCGAGCCGAGTTGGCCCCTCTGTGCTCTCGACCGCGGGCGGCCGTGGAAATGTGCAACCCTGCGAGCTTGGTTTCCGCCCGTGCCGTTACTCTGTGCTCTCTCCTACTTGAAGGGCCAGGTCCAGTCCGAGTCGCTGGGACGGTCGATTCCTTCCGCGTGGGCATAGGCACGGCAGTCGAGCTGGTGGTTGCGGAATCGCTCGCGCGCGTGGGCGCCGATGGTACGCAGGCGAGGAACGCGATCGATCACGTCGATGGCCAGACTGAAGCGGTCGAGCTCGTTTTGGATCGCCAATTCCAGCGGCGTGTTGATGTTGCCCTTTTCCTTGTAGCCGCGGACGTGCAGGTTGCGGTGGTTGGTGCGGCGATAGGCCAGCCGGTGGATCAGCCATGGATAGCCGTGGAAGGCGAAGATGATCGGGCGGTCGGTGGTGAACAAGCTGTCGAAATCCCGATCCGACAGTCCGTGCGGATGTTCGGTGTCGGGCTGCAATCGGAACAGGTCGACCACGTTCACGAAGCGCAATTTCAGGTCTGGAAATTCCTGGCGCAGCAGCGCCGACGCCGCCAAGGCTTCCTTGGTCGGCACGTCGCCCGCTGACGCCAGCACCACGTCAGGCTCTTGCCCGGCGTCCGTGCTGGCCCATTCCCAAATGCCGACGCCCTTGGTGCAATGGCGAATGGCTGATTCCATGTCCAGGTATTGCAAGTGCTTCTGCTTGTCCGACACAATTACGTTCACGTAGTTGCGGCTACGTAGACAGTGGTCAGCCACCGAAAGCAGACAATTTGCGTCCGGGGGCAAGTAAATGCGGGTGACCGCCGCGCTCTTGTTGACGACCAAATCCAGAAAGCCTGGATCCTGGTGCGTGAACCCATTGTGATCCTGGCGCCAGACCGTGGAGGTAATCAGCAAATTGAGCGACGCCAGGTCGGCCCGCCAGGGCAGGTGACTGGAAATCTCAAGCCACTTGGCGTGCTGATTGAACATGGAATCGATGACGTGCACGAAGGCTTCGTAGGTCGAAAAGAAGCCATGTCGCCCGGTGAGCAGGTACCCTTCCAGCCAGCCTTCCAGCGTGTGCTCGGACAGCATCTCCATCACACGCCCGTCGGGGGCAAGCTCGGTGCCATCGGCGTCGTCGGGCAAGGACTCGCCCATCCAGCACTTCTTGGTGACGGCGTAGACCGCATCGAGTTTGTTCGACGTGGTTTCATCCGGGCCGAACACACGAAAATTGTCCGGGTTGGCGGCCAAGGTGTCGCGCAAGAACGCGCCCAAGGGCCGCGTGTTTTCGGCGGCGGTTTGGCCGGGCGCCACGCTCGGCACGGCGTAACTGCGGAAATCCGGCAAGCGAAGATCCTTGCGCAGGAGGCCTCCATTGGCGTGCGGGTTCGCACCCATGCGGCGCGCGCCCTTGGGTGGGAAATCGAGCAACTCGGGCGCGGGGCGGCCGTCGCGGTCGAACAGCTCCTCGGGCTTGTAGCTCTGCAACCAGGCTTCGAGCTGCTTGAGGTTCTCAGGCTTGCTGGCCACGTCGGCAAGCGGTACCTGGTGCGCGCGCCAGGTGCCTTCCACCTTGTGACCGCCAACCATGCTCGGGCCGGTCCAGCCCTTCGGCGAGCGTAGAACGATCATCGGCCAGGTTGGTCGCTTGCCAACGCCGGCCGAGCGCGCTTCGGATTGAATGCGCTGGATTTCCTCTATCGCGTGGTTCAGCGTAGCGGCCATGGCTTGGTGCATGCTCGCCGGGTCGGAGCCCTCGACCAGCAGCGGCTCCCAGCCGTAGCCGCGCATAAGGCTTTTCAGCTCGCTTTCAGGAATGCGGCCGAGGACAGTCGGATTGTTGATCTTGTAGCCGTTCAAATTGAGAATGGGTAGCACGGCGCCGTCGCGGCTTGGATTCAGGAACTTGTTGCCGTGCCACGAGGTCGCGAGCGGCCCGGTTTCCGCTTCGCCGTCTCCGACGACCACCGCGACCACCAAGTCCGGATTGTCGAAGGCCGCACCAAACGCGTGCGAGATGCTGTAGCCAAGCTCGCCGCCCTCGTGGATCGAGCCCGGCGTTTCCGGCGTGCAATGGCTGCCGATTCCACCTGGGAAAGAGAACTGCCTGAAGAAGCTTCGCAGGCCCGGCAGATCCTGGCTTCGGTCAGGATAGATCTCACTGTAGGAGCCTTCCAAATACACGGGCGCCAAGACGCCCGGCGCGCCGTGACCCGGGCCGGCGAGGAAAATCATGTTGAGGTCGTATTCGCAAATTGCCCGGTCAAGGTGGGTGTAGATGAAGCTGAGGCCCGGGCTCGATCCCCAGTGGCCGAGCAATCGTTTCTTGATGTGCTCCGGCGCCAGTGGCTCCTGAAGAAGCGGATTGTCGCGTAGGTAGATCATGCCGGCTGCGAGGTAGTTACAGGCGCGCCAGAAACGGTCGGTGCGCGCGAGCGCCTCGGGGGACAGTGGGGTTCCACCGATGGTTGCCTTTGCCGGCCCAAAGGCCCGGGATGCGACGAGCTCGTCCTTGTTGTTTGCCATGATTGCCTCGCAAGCAGTGAAGTCGGGCGAATGATAGCAGCCATCCGGCGGCCTGGCGTGCGGGGTTTGCGTTGCGTAGACTAACGTCCGCCATGAATCCAAAGGTGTCTCTCACCCTCTCGGTGATTTCAGTTTGTCTTGGGCTTTCGGCGGTGGCTTGCAAGCGCGACGAGGCCAAGCCCGTGTCGCCTCATTCCTCGCCCGAGTCCCGTCAGCAAATGCTCGATCCGTCCCTGCCTCCCGGGCATCCGCCCGTCAACCCAAGCGGCGAGATGCCGAGCTTGCCACCGCCACCGACTGAGGGCGCAGCCGTTGTTTGGGATCTGCCCAAAGGCTGGAGCGAGGCGCGCCCCGGCGGCATGCGGTTTGCCACGCTCAAGCCGCCAGTGACCGGCAAGGTCGACGTCAGCGTCATCATGTTGCCGGGCACCGCTGGCGGCGAATTGGGCAACGTCAACCGCTGGCGCGGACAAGTCGGACTACCGCCCATTGATGAAGCGGCCCGCGCGCAGATGCGCAAGGAAATCAGGTCCAAGGTCGGTGCGGTCTCGCTCTACGATTTCGCCGGCGAGGGGGCCGACAAGCAACGCATGATTGCGGGCTTGCTCTTTGTCGACGGGCGTTCCTGGTTTCTCAAGATGACGGGAGATCCCGAGCCAGTCGGGGCTGCCCGCGCAGACTTCGTCAAGGTGCTTGAATCGCTGCGCCTTCCGGCCGATAAATAGTCCGTGGCCCCCACCCAGATTGAACTAGGTGCCGTCGCGCAAGGGATCGGCATTCCGTCTGCGCAAAGGCACATCTTTCTCTGTTGCGACCAGACCGTGCCCAAGTGTTGCGACAAGGAACGCGGCAACAGGGCATGGGACTTTTTGAAGAGGCGGCTGCGCGAGCTGCAACTGTCCGAACGGGGCGGCATCTTACGCAACAAAGCGAACTGTTTGCGCATCTGCCAGGGCGGTCCGATTGCCGTGGTCTATCCGGAAGGTGCTTGGTACCACTCGTGCGATCCACCGGTTCTCGAACGCATCATCCAGGAACACCTGGTGGGCGGCAAAATCGTCGAGGACTTTCTCATCGTGCAGAAGCGCTTGTAGCGACCGGCGCGTCGAGCGCAGCTTCAATCCGCTTGCGCATCCGTTTGCTTTCGGGCTTGGTGAGCGACACGAAGTAGTCGATGACCTGACCATCGCGGCCGACCAAGTACTTGTAGAAATTCCATCGCGGCCGCGGATGGCTGGCGGTCAGGAATTTGAACACCGGCGACTGCCGCTCTCCCTTGGTTTCGATCTTTTCGAACATGGGAAACGTGATGCGGAATCGGGCGTCGCAGAAATCGCGAATCTCTTCTGCGCTGCCGGGTTCCTGCCCTCCGAAGTCGTTGGAGGGAAAGCCCAGCACCACAAGGCCGCGCTCGCGGTAGTCTTGCCACAATTGCTCCAGCCCTGCGTATTGCGGCGTGAAGCCGCAGGCGGAAGCCGTGTTGACGACCAAGACGACTTTGTCGCTGTACTCGGACAGAGGTTGGTCTTTTCCGTCGAGACTGGTCGCGCGCAAGGCGAAGAAGGATTCGGCAGCGGAGTTGTCGTTCACATTATTTGTGATGTCGCGATTCCACCGAGGATTTGTCCCTGTGCGGCGGCGCTCTTCGCCAAACGCCGCGAACGGGTTTACAATCGAAGCCCGCAAGGTCGAACAAGTGGGGCTCGCCCAGGCGCGCGCGACGCAGGCTCAGGTGAATGCCTTCGTTTCGCCGGAGCGGTTGAGCTCGGGAAGGTCGACATCGTGCCCAAGGTCATGGTGGGTGGCGCCGGTGGTGATGGCAAAGATGGCATGCCCGGCCACATCCTCAGCGCGCTGATGGCCATGATGCTGGCCTCACGTTCCGGTATCAGCGACCTGCAGCCGCCCTCCACCCCACCGGGACAGTCAGCAGGTTAGGGCAAGCGGCCGCCAGACTACTGGGATTCGGCCGGGGCCCTCGCGACGCGACGGTTCGGTAGCTCCTCGCTGGAATATTGGTGTACGCTTCGCAGGCTAATGGGGCGTTGGGAAGGCGAAAAAATGGGTACCGACGAAAAGATCGCGAAGCATATAGACGAGCTTATAGCCCTCGGCGAGCGGGTCCTTGCCACTCGTGTGAGAACGGGCGTCGGCGTTGACCTCGTCGAGGCACAGCTCGCGCACAGGTGGGCGACGAGCACCCTGAGTCTCCTCGTGCGCGTCTTCGGCGAGCAGAGCGAGCACTACAAGAATTTCCGCGCACAGGCGGGTCGAGACATCCGATTCTCGGACGCGGAACAAGCGCTGGGGGTTCTGAAGGCAGCCAAGGATGATTTCGATGGTGGGCACCTTTTCGAGGTGCGGCGTCTCGTCGAGGGCGAGCTCTTCGATGACTTTCTGGAGCAGGCCGAGCATCTCCTCGAGTCCGGATATCATCAGGCTGCGGCAGTGATCGCCGGGGCCGTGTTGGAAGATGGGCTACGGAAGCGATGCGAGAAGCTCAGCATAACTTTGCCACCGGCGCCGAAACTCGATTCTATGAACGCGGAACTTGCGAAGGCTGGCGCATACGAGAAGCTTCAACTGAAGAAGATTACGGCATTGGCGCATATCAGGAACAAGGCGGCCCATGGGAAATGGACAGAGTTTTCGGTCGAGGACGTCAAAGAGATGTTGCCATCCGTTCGAAGAATTCTTGAGACATTTCTCACCTGAGCTGCCCAACGAGGCGTTGGGACCTGATGGTCGGCCGCCTGCGGCGCACGCCCGCAGGTCAACGCCGTAGCGTTGAGGGACCCGAAGTTCGCTTTGCATGTATGCACAGGAATGCATACACTGGCTTCGTGTCCTATCCAGCCAAGGCCCGGGCGAATCGGGCCAAACACGCGTCGGTTTCGCCAATGCGGTCGGTGTGTTCGAAGACCCGCGTGCTGTCGCGAGGAGGAAGTTCGGCTGATTTCGGCGAGACGGCTACGCGGAAGGAATCACGCGACTACGAGGAGGAGTAACCATGCGCAAGGAGTACGATTTCAAAAAGGGGAGGCGAGGAGCTGTCCTGCCAGCTCCCGCCGGGAAGACGCGAATTACGATTCGT
>PMLH01000119.1:2479-2660 GCA_003159055.1 Myxococcales bacterium | reverse complement strand
CGGACCTCTACCGCACCAAGCATCACTGCCAATACCTGTGCTGCGACGACGCGCTCGATTTTCTCGAGCACATCATTCTCAATTACGACGAGCCATTCGCCGATTCGTCGAGCCTACCGACCTTCTTCGTTTCCAAGCTGGCCCGCTCGCAGGTGAAGGTGGCGCTGACCGGCGACGGCGG
>PMLH01000119.1:0-2431 GCA_003159055.1 Myxococcales bacterium | reverse complement strand
TGACGAGCTGGCTCGACTCCTAGCCGTGCCCATCGCGCAGGCGCCAATCTTCGACAAGATCAAGGGGGTCTACCGATCGGCGGCGCTTGATCCCCTCGCCTCGTCGATGTTCACCGATCTTTCCTTCATCCTCGAGGGTGACATGCTGACCAAGGTTGATCGCGCGAGCATGCTCAACTCGCTGGAGACGCGCGTCCCCTTCCTCGACAAGCACTTGGTCGAGTTCTCGTTGCGCGTGCCCAGCGCTTTCAAGATCCGTGGCCGCCAGACGAAGTTCATCCTCAAAGACACTTTCGCCGAACTGCTACCGCCGGCCAACCTCCATCAACCGAAGAGCGGGTTCGGCGTGCCCATCGGCCGCTGGCTCGCCGGTCCCCTTCGCGAGCAGCTGTTGCGGCTGACCAGCCGCGAATTCGTCAGCGAGCAGGGCATCTTCAATTACGAAGATGTCCGCCGTCGTCTCGACGCGCACCTCTCCGGCCACGCCGATAATTCCTTCCAGCTTTGGACTTTGTTTGTTTTTCAGCTCTGGCATGCCCACCACTTTGGCGGGCAGGATGTACGGCTGGCGAAGCGCAGCTAGGCCAATGCCTGTCGCAGTGTTGGCTAGGACCGGCCTCGACGCCCATCGACTTGTCGTGATCAAGCGTTCAGCGGCCCCGGAAGCCGTGAGCCGAAGTGCTGTGCGCCAGGTAGAAGTTGGTCGCGGCCCGAATGTGCTTGAAAAATTGCACTCGCCGCTGACGGAGTTCCTCGGGGTGAAAGTGTCTGGCGACATACTCTCTGTTGCGCTGGCTCATGCGCTGACGTCGCTGCGGATCCCTGATCACTTCTTTGATCTTCTGGGCTAGAGCACCGCGATGGTTGACTGGGACCAAGTCTTCCTCAGCAAGCAACTCCGGGATGCCGCCGATGTTTGAACCGATACACGGCAAGCCGACAAACATAGCCTCAAGCATCGCCCGCGGCAGCCCCTCGGTACGCGAAGGCATGACAAAGACGTCGGCGCGCTCCATCTCGCGAAAGACCTGCGCCGGGCTGACCTGACCGATGAAGGCAACGTGCTCGGAGATCATCAGCCGCTGGGCGAGCCGGCGCATCTCCCCCTCGTAGCAGCCACCGCCGATCATTGTCAGATGGATCGACAGGCCCTGCGCCAAACAGCGAGCTGCGGCCTTGAGGAGCACGTCCGGCGCCTTGTACATCTGCTCGAGGCTGCCGACAAAGAGCAGGTTGAAGACGCCATCGATCTTGGGCTGCCTCAACGCTTGTTTCCGATCCGGGAACTCGACGTCAGAGAAATGCGTCATGATAGGTCTCATCGGCCATGACGAAAGATCGACGCTGGAGAAATTCGTCTGATAGGAGCCGCCGGAAACTGGATAGCGTTTCTGCAGCGCGCGCTCGGTGACGTAGGCCACGGCCGTGGCGTGGTGACACTGATTGCGCAACTGCTGATAGAAAACGAGACGAAAGAGCCGACGCAGCGGGTGGACGATCGCCCCTGGCGAGAAAGCGTCGGCCGGATCACTCACCACCTCAAGGGCGTAGGGCCGGTGATCTGTGATGAAGCGTCTGGTGACCATCTCTGCCAGAATGGAGCCAACGCGCATGATCACCGCGTCGTCCGAGGCGACGTATCGCCAGACGGCCTGCTCGATCTGCGGGTAACGCTGCAGAAACTGCCACGGTCCGAGGTAGTAGGGAATGGGCGCGCAAGTGACTCCTGGTCCATCGACGCGTGAGTAGTTTTCCGGAACAGAACGCACGCTCTCCACGCGGGCCACGAACTGCACCTCGTCGAAGACCTCCAGGTAGCGTAGCCAGAACTTGTACGGGAACAAGGCAGAGGTCCAGATGGATCCGTCCGGAGTGCGCTGGTACCTCTGCTCGACCGAAACGCTGACACGCATGGCAATTCCCGATTTCTCGGTCCCACTGGACCCTGCGGCCAGAGGGAAAGAAGGCAGTCTTACTCCACCGTTTCCCTGATTCTCAACAGATATCGCCCGCTCCTAAGTGGCGAGAGCAACTGGCCCGCTACCGGGCCCTTGATCAACAGGTCGTGACAGCTCGCTCAGGACTCCCTCCGCAGGTACTCCGGTACCGAGCGAGATTCCCCGGCTTCGGGCAGGTGGGGAGTTGATATAGTCTTCGGTATCGGACACTTCTGGATGAAAATCGCTGTCAATGCCGGCTACGGCCCGTCGCTTTACAATTTCCGCGCCCCGCTCATCGCCTCCCTGATCGACGCCGGAGTTGAAGTCGTCGCTGTTGCACCGGACGACACAGGCGACGTGCGTCGGCGCGTCGAAGCCCTCGGCGCAAGATACGTCGCTGTGCCGCTTAGGAGGGCCGGAACCGGAATCCTATCCGACCTCGCCTATTACCGCGCGCTTGTCGGCATCTTGGGCGCCGAGAAACCCGACAT
>PMLH01000602.1:212-15264 GCA_003159055.1 Myxococcales bacterium | reverse complement strand
GTCTCTCCTCAAATCGCGGGCCATCATTCTGTCCCCCTCTGCCGCTTAATGCCTATGCCCAACGCCCTGGCCCACCGTCTCCGTCCCCGCCTCAGCCCCTGTCTCCGTCTCCGTCTCTGTCACCCACACCTACACTGCTCCCCGCTACTCCGAATCCCAGAACCCGCAGGGCGGGCTTGGCACCCAGCGCGATCGGTCGTATCTTGCTTGCCTCATCATGAAAGCACCAAGGCAAGCGTTCTTTTCTTGTACAGCTCTTCTCATTCTCGCGGCCGGATGTGGGACCACCGGCCAGCCCGCGCCGGCCCCGGCACCGGCGGCGGCCCCTGTCGTTTCTGCACCCGCGGTGGCGGCGCCGGTCGAGCCGATTTTCGCGCCCACCTCCACGGCGAAGGCGTCGCTGGTCGGCAGCCTGGTCTCAGTCGCGCCGAGCAGAATTGTCGCTGACCTCGATGCTTTGTCGAAGCGGCTTGGGCTGCCGATGCAAGCCGGGCAGGAGTTGTTGTCGTCGCTTGGATCGCTCGGGTTGGTAGGCGATGCAGCGCATTTCCGCCAGGTCTGGGATCGGCTGGATCAGGCGGCCACGGTCGCCATCGTATGGGTTTTGCCGCCCAAGTCGGCCGGGAAAGGCTACTGCGCAGCCATGACCTTCAAAGATGCAGCGGGCGCGAGGCAGACGTTGGATGATTTGGGCAAGCCGGGCGCGCAGCACGATGGGGTGTTTGAACGCAAGGTCGGCGACGGAGATTCGATCTGGGCTGCCAGCAGGGGCCGCACGCTGTTCGTTTCCAATTCGGCCGATGCGTTGCTCTTGGGCGGCGGTCTGGCCGAGAGCGCACAGGTCAGCCCCCGGGGCAGCGCCAAGGACGGCCAGATCGTGCTTTCGGCCCTGCCACAAGCCTTGGCGAAGGCCAGCGGACAGTCGAACGAGCAGATCGTCGCGCGTCTGACCGGCGCTTTGGCGACAGCCGCGCAATCGGCAGGTCCAAAGCTGGCCGCCGGCGCGCAGCGCATGGTGGTCGGTCTGGCCGAGTCGCTGGCCAAGATGGCGATCGAGGCTTCGGAGATTCGACTGGTCCTCGACGTCGGTCCGAAGGACGGCGTGCTGGTCCGCGCGGAGCTGGTTCCACTGCCAGGGACCGAGCTTGCGACCAGAATTGCGCGCCGGGCGCCCTACGCATTCGACGAGCGTCTGCCCATCCGCAGCGACGGAACGGTGGTACTGGCGATGGGGGATCTTTCATCGTGGTTCATGCCGTTTGCCCATGCGTTTGAAGCTTCGGGCCCAGCCGGGCAGGCGATGCGGCGGGATATGACCCAATGGTTCGGCATGGTGGCGGATGTGTCGTGCGTGGTCGAGCCGGTGGCGGTTGGTTTCACCAGCCTGTGCAGCTCGTCGCTGAAGCAGGGCGCAGATCCGAAGCTCGCCATCAATGCGGCGGTGGCTTTGCTCACTTCGCAGAACGCCTGGGAGGCAGAGCTGGAGGGCCGAAAGGCGAGCGCGCTTAAGATCAAGCGGAAGAAGGACAGCGTCGAGGTCGAGAAGAAGATCCAGAACAGCGATGCCACGGCCAAAGCCATGGCCCAAGCCATGGCCGGGGGTGACGCGGTCAAGACCATGATCACGGTGAAGGCGGGCAGGCTGGTGCAGGGGACCGGTCAAAAAGCGCGCGACTTCATTTCCAGCTACGGACCTGTGGGGAACGTCAAGACCGCACCGATTGTGGCGGCCGCCTTGGCCAGCACGCAGGGCATGGAAGGCATGGCCTCGGCGGACATCGTCGCCATCCTCTTGCGACTGTTCGGAAAGGCGAAGGACCTTCCGGCGAGCCAGATGGCCGCGATGGCCGGATCCTTACCTGGTGTGGCAGAGATGAAGGCGCCGTTCGTGTTCGACCTGTACACGGGAGGCGCGATGACGGGCGAATTCCGAATCCCTCTCGGCAGTTTGGACAGCATCGGCAAGGTTGTGCAGGGCGTTCTTGGGGCCGTGGGCGGGCCGCCAGCGCAGTAGGTTAGCCTTCGCCATCAGCAAACACACGCATGCTGCAAGAAAAGCTGGCGGCCTAGCGGGCATTTTCCGCTAGACTGTCAAAATCAGTCATGCGCTTCACAGTAGCACTCGTCACGATCGCTGTTTCCTTCATCGCCCCTGTCTTCGTCGCAGCCGCCGACGCGGCTGAACCCGCCACGGTGCAAGCCTCGTCGCACGAGACCTCTTGCAAGAGGAAGCGGGCGAAGAAGCCCGAAGGCGACAGCACAAAGAAGAAGGACAAGGACGGCAAGAAGCCCTACGGCTTCGAGCTGTAGCCGAATCCGGACTCGACCTTTTCTCGCCCCGCCCGACCGCTGCGGCCTGGGTGTAGCGCGTGGATACATGCCGCGATGCAACCACTTTCCAACCTAGCCGCTGCGACCTTGGCGCGCATTCGCGTGTTGGCGGCTGATATCGACGACACCATCACCGCCGCGGGTCGCCTGCCTGCGAGCACCCTCGAGTGTCTTGAGGCGCTGGGCGCGGCGGGAATTGTGGTTGCGCTGGTCACCGGGCGGCCGGCGGGCTGGGCGCAGGCCTTGGCCAGCTACTTGCCGGCGGTGAAGGTCGCGGTAGCCGAGAATGGGCTGGTGGCGTTCGATTCCGACGGTGAGCGGATCGATTTGGGACCGCAGCGGGACGAGCAATTCTTCGCCAGGCTCGCCGACAACGGCGCCCGACTGCGCGATGCCTATCAACTGAAAGTAACGCCCGACGATGCCTTCCGTTTGTTCGAGCGCGCCTTCGTGCGGCCCCCCAGCTTCGATGCGGCGGCGCTTGCGGCCAGCCAGAGAGTCGTCGATCCGGACTTCGAAGTGATGGCGAGCTCGATCCACATCCACGTTCGGCCGTCAGGGTGGGGCAAAGCCGAGGGACTGCTCGCGGCGCTGCAGCCGCTGTCGCCCGAGGCCTGCGCGAGCCCCGACGAGAGCATTCTTTTCGTCGGGGACAGCAGCAACGATCGCTCGCTGTTCGCGCGGCTGCGCAAAACCAGCGTGGGCGTTCGTAACGTGACGAGGTTCCTGGACGAGCTCGGCAATGATCGCCCGGCCTTCGTCACCCTGGCGGAGTCGGCGCGCGGTTTTGCCGAGCTGGTGCACGCGCTGCTGGCAGCCCGCGAGCGACGCTAGGGGCTGCGAGATCTACAGCCCGCCGAACGAGCCCACCAAGGCGAGCCCCTGACCCGAGTGCCCCAACCGGACGGGCACCACCGAGGCCCGCACATGCTCGGTGAGCACGAGCTGGTGTGATCGCACGGCGAGTCCCAAGATAATGAAGCCAGCGCCCAAAGTCTGAGTAGCACCGCCAATCGTCAGCATCACCTTCCAAGCACTCGCCGTGGTGTTGTCGTTCGTGCAGGACTGGTAGCTGCTGCTGGAGGCAGAACAGGTCTTGGTTTCCACCGAATCGAGCGCGAGCCATGGTCCAAGCACGGGAATGTACAGCAAGGAACTGTCGAACGGCACATGGCTGGCGCTGGAGGATGAGGAGGAGCTGGAGGACGAACTGGATTCCGTGGTCGAGCCGGCAACTGCCACAGCGATCACGTAGCTGATCCCGAAAATGATGCTACCCGAAATCACAAATCCCTTGCGGGCGTTGCTCTCCACTTGGTACCCGGGGGGAATGGGTTTGTCGGAGTCGTAATCGAGGTACAAAGGTCGCATTTCCACCGGCGGGTAGTAGGGCTGCGAATAGCCATACCCCGGGGGTGGATATGCCGGTCTGGGCTGGGAATATGTCCCTGGTGCCGGTCCAGACGTCAGCGGTGCAGTCGCCGTTCCTGCCGGCGGGCTCGATGCATTCTTTGCGCGCAGGGAATCCTCGAGATCCGCAATCAACCTCTGGACGCTCTGGCGATTTTCGGCCTTGGGCTGGCGTTCCAAATACCGCCGGTAGGCGCGAATGGCTTGCTCGGGCTTTTGCGCCAACCGGTAGACCTGCCCGAGGTTGTAGAGGACATTCGGGTTGGCAGTGATGATGTACTCCGCCTCGAACTCGTTGATGGCTTCGCCGTAGTTGCCCACTTCATAGAAGAGCTGGGCCTTCCTGTCGTGTTCGGCGGCGATTTGGGCTGGGGTCAGCTTCGCGGGCTCGGGGCTGGGCGGCGGCGCAGGTGGCGGAATTGGTTTCATCTCCACCGTCGACGACTTGAATTCCCCGGGGCTGATCGATGCATTTTCCAGCCCGGGGGAAAAGCCTTGGGCGACCGTGGCGGTGATCTGATGGATACCCGGCTCCACCCAAAGCGGGGCGGGCAGTGGCGCAATTCCGACGCGCTTGCCGTCCAGCTTGATCTCGGCACCCGCAATCGGACAGTCGATGTGCAGGCGTCCAACCTTCTTCCTCGCTGCGTCCATCAAAGAGCGGACTTCGTTTCGCTGTTGCTGGACCGCGCGAGACGGGTCGGTTTCCGTGACCGCAAGAAAGCGTTCGAAGGTCTCCAGGGCTTCGACTGGCCTCGCCAGATCCTGGTAGGTCTGGCCGATGTTGTACAAGAGGTTGGGCGAGGGATAGATGTCGTAGGCGGCGGTGAATTTCTCAAGAGCCTGGGCGTACTCGTGCTTGTCGTACAGCCGAGAGGCTTGGTCGAGGAGCACCTTTGCCTTGGCTTTTTCTTTGGGACCGACGAGCGGCGTGGCGGCCGCGGCTGCCGGCGGCGCCGCTGATGATGGCGGTGCCGCCTGCGCAAGCAGGAGAAACAGGACGTACGAAAGGTGTGTTGTCATAGTGTTCTGAGGATTTTGCTTTTCGACTTCGGCGATGGCTGAGGTCTGGGTGGATCCTGGCCATCCTCTCGCCGCAAACGGGTCGGTTTTTCGGTTGTGGCAGGAGTTTCCTGCTCAAGCTTTCCGGCGGGTGCGTCGCCCAACGTCGGGGGCGGCTCCGGCTTCTGCGCTGGAGCAGGCGATGGCGTGGGAGCTGCGACCGGTTCGATTCTTGGTGCAGGTGGAAGAGGTGCGGGAGCAGCGGCGACCGACGGCTGAGGTGACGGACTCACAACCACCGGCTTGGGCTCGGGCGGTGCCCGCAGCAGCCAAAGACCGCCGACCAGCAGAGCCGCGACGACCCCAATGATGGCCGCCCAACCCCATTTCGCATGCGATGGCACCTCGTCGAGCGCGGCGTCCAATTCGCCAGCGGTTTGGGTGAAGGTGCTCGGCAGCGAGGTCGCCAAGGGTGCGGTTGCGGGGTCCCAAGCCAGCGCTTGCGTCTTCGGGCGGGACGCCGGGGCGGGCTGGGATTCTTGTCCTAAGGGCAATCCCAGCGCCGCCTTCTCGAGCGCGACCGCGAAGTCGTTCACATTCGCGAATCGCTCGTTCTTGTTCTTCGCCAACGCCTTGAGCAGCACGGCCTCAACCTGGGGAGGAAAATCCACAGTGGTGCTGTCGATTCGCGGGATGGGCTCATGCACGACCTGAAAGAGAATCGAGTGCGCGTTGTCACCGGCGAAGACACAGTGGCCCATCAGACACTCCCACGCAATGCACGCGAGCGCCCACTGATCGGTGCAGTCGTCGACCTCGTCGACCCTACCAAGGGCTTGTTCGGGCGACATGTAGTTCGGCGTGCCGATGATTTCCGCAGCTCGGGTCAGCTTGGTTGCCGCCGAACGAACCTTGCTGATGCCAAAATCCAGCACCTTGACGAAGTCGGTTTCGCCTGCGACCTCCAGCAAATAGATGTTGCCGGGTTTCAGGTCGCGGTGGACGATGCCTTGGCCGTGCGTGGCTGTCAGGGCAGACGCGACTTGCTTGACCATGTGGGCGACGTCAGGTGCGGGAAGGCGGCCAACGCGGCGCAGGCGATGTTCGAGATCCTCGCCCTCGAGGCATTCCATCACAATGAAGGGATTGCCGTCTGGGGTTGTGCTGAAGTCGAAAACCTGCACGATATGCGGATGGCCGAGTCCGCTCGTCACCTGGGCCTCGCGATGGAAACGCGCCAGGGCCTCTTCGCTCGCCGCGAACTCCCGCGCCATCACCTTGNNTTGACCGCCACGCGCTTGCCGAGACGCAAGTGCGCGGCCTCGTACACCGCGCCCATGCCACCTTCGCCAATCAGGCCGTCAATACGATAGAGCCCTTCGAGCACGGTTCCGAACAGCGCCTCAGAGGATGTCCGGGTTGGGCTCATTGCTTGGCTTCCTCCCATGATCCGCAAACGACGGCAGCAGTCGCCACAGGAGCAAAGCAAGCAAGTTTACAAGAAGACATCCGAAGACCGAGATTTTAACCCAACTTGCATGCTGGGAGCCGTCTTTCTTGAAGGTGGGCCGCAGGCGGAAGTGTGGGTGTCTCGCAGACACGTGAACCGGGCAGCAGGATGTCGAATGGGTTATCTTGAGGCATGGCTCAAGAGTTCGTTCATCGGAACATTCTGGGAAAATCCGTGCACCGGTACGGCATCTCGGCTTCCTACGGGCTCGATGAATCGGGCGTGCGGGAAGCGATCGAGCTTGGGGCCAACTACCTCTTCTGGTCACCGAGCAAGAAGTTCCTGAAGACCGTCATCAAAGACGTGGTCATGAAGGACCGCGATCGTTTCATGCTGGCGACGGGGCCCATTCTCGGATATTTCGCAGGTTCGGTAAGGCGGGCAGCCGAGAAGGCGCTCCGTGCGAGCGGCAGCGAGTATCTCGATGTCTTGCAGGTCTTTTGGGCGGGCAAGATGTCGGCGCTCACCCGGTCGGTCGTTGACGAGCTGGTGAAGTTGCGCGACGAAGGCAAGGCGCGCGCCATTGGCGTTTCGATTCACGACCGCAAGCGCGCCGCCAAGCTCGCCGCGGATGGGCCGCTCGATTTTTTCATGATCCGCTACAACGCCGCACACCCGGGCGCCGAGGTCGACATCTTCCCGCACCTGCCAGCCAAGAAACCCATCATCGCCGCCTACACGGCGACCAGTTGGACAAAGCTGCTCAAGCCGCCCAAGGGTTGGTCCGGTCCCGCGGCATCCGCGGGCGACTGTTTCCGATTCTGCCTGACCAATCCCTATGTCGATCTCGTGGTGTCAGCGCCGAAGACCGCGGCCCAAATGCGCGAGAACATGCAGGCCATCGCGCGCGGCCCACTAAACGACGAAGAAATGGCTCGCATGCGCGCGCTCGGCAAGGCGGTGCACGGGTAGGAGGCGGTCTTGCTTGCGTGTCCTTCATCTGCGAGGACCGCGCGCTCAAGAAGTACCGCCACCTCCCGTAGGCGGGGTCAGCAGGCGTCGGTGTAGGGCATGGTGCCGGTCGAGTCGACCTGGTAGCCCCACTGGCTGACATACGAGTCGCCGGGCAGAAATTGGTCGCCAATGGCAGCTAACTGGGCGGTGAGCTGGCGATCGAGGTCAGCCTGAACCTGAGCGTAGGCCGACTGGTTCACGATGTTGTCGAGCTGATAGGGATCGCTCTCGTTGTCATAGAGCAGCCACGGGCCGGACAGGTCTCGCACGTAGGTGTAGCGCCCGGTGCGCAGGCCGCGGTACTCTTTGCCCCCGATCGAGCGGCCCCAGTTGCCGAAGGGGGCAGGGCACATGATCAGTGCGGCATCATCCTCGTGCGCGCGCTCCTGCCGAATGACAGGTGAAAGGTCACGGCCCGGCAGCGACGGCGGCACGGCCAGGCTGGCCAAGCCGAGCAGGGTCGGCATGATGTCGGGCGTGGCAAGTCGCATCGGGATGGTGCGAGGGGATCGACCGAGACGGGCGGGGTGGCGCAGGAGAAAGGGGACGAGGATCGATTCGTCCCATGGTTGTTGTTTTCCGAAATTGCCCTGCGAGCGGTGCATGTCACCGTGGTCCGACGTGAACACGAGGATGGTGTTGTCGGCGAGGCCGAGCTGATCGAGCGTTCCCAACAGATCGCTCATGCAGGTGTCGAGCGCCGCCATGTGGGCGTAGTAGCCAGCGAGGCTTGCGCGGGCATCGGCCGCAAACGACGACGGCACATTCGGGCGCAGCTGAATCGCGCTCGGCGAGAACTGCTGAGCAAATTGCCCAGGTGCCGTGTCGTAGGGATCGTGCGGGGGCCCCCAGGACAGGAAATAGCAGAACGGCGTCGAAGGATCGCGAAGGGTGAGCCAACGCTGCATCTCGCGGGTCTGGGCAATCGCATCGTAGCCTGGCCAAATCAACCTATTGGTCCCGTCGTTGCCCGCGTAGTAGGGCGAATTGTTGTAGTCGTGCGTGCATTCGATCGCCGCCCAACGCGAAAAACCCTGGCGGCGCTCGGGAGGGGTGTAGGCCAAGCGACAGCCTTGGCCGTCGAGGTGCCACTTGCCGATGTACCCGGTCTCGTAGCCCGCCGCTTTGAATCTCTCGCCGAGGGCGTTGCGGTCAGGCGCGAGATTGACGTCGTTGAGGAAGACGCCCGTGTCAGCCGGATATCGTCCGGTCAGTAAAGTGGCGCGATAGGGACAACAGACCGGCGTCGAGGAGACGGTGTGCGCGAACGTCACGCTCTCGCCCGCCAATCGGTCGAGGGTCGGCGTCCTGACGTTGGGATCGCCCGCGAAGCCAAGCGATTGCGCTCGCCATTGATCGGCGAGGATGAACAGAACATTGGGCGGCTTGTTCTCGGACGCCTCCGCATCGGCAGAGGTGTCCATCGGACCGGCGTCAACCGTGACGGCGCCATCGGATGGACCAGCGTCGATTGCGACGGCGTCCTCGGAGGAACCGGCATCGACTTCGACGGCGTCCTTGCCGGCGCCGGCATCGATTGCGACGGCGTCCTTGGACAACCCGGCATCTCCAGCAAAGCCTCGGGCCGCGCCCCGGCCCGTGCAGGCCTCACCGCCCACGGCCAACGAGGTCACGCCCAGCGCGGCGGACTTGAGAAACTCGCGGCGGCCCACTTTCTCATCAGCTGGCACGGTCGTCTCCTTCTTCAACACGCTTCGGAAACAGAACGCATGCTAGCACGTCCAGCCCAGCGCGCGACCACCGTGCCGTGGGAGACCCCTGTTCCCGACGACCGCCGTGTCGGCGAACGACGAACTATTCGTAGTGTGTCCAAAGCCGCAGAACCTTTACAACTCGTTCGCGCTTGAGCACTTGATAGACAATGCGGTGCTGAATGTTGATACGACGGGAAAAGGCTCCATCCAAATCGCCGACGAGCTTTTCAAAGGGCGGTGGACTCTGAAAGGGATTTCCTGCCAGCAGGGCCAGCAGGGACTCCGCCTTCGGCCGCAAACCGGCAGCAGCGAGCTTCTTGGCGTCCTTTTGTGCCTGCTTCACGAAGACCAGCGACCATCTCACCATCGGAGCGTCTTGCTGGTTTTGGAGAGAGGCGTGGCGAGACCTGCACGGATGGATTCACGCATGCCTGGAATAGACAGTAGGTACAAGGTCTCTTGCACGGCACGCCAGTCTTCTTCACTGAGCAGCACGGAGCTGCGATGGCGGCCATTGATTTGGATGGGTTCGTGCGAGTCGGCCGTCTGTTCCATCAACTTGAACAGGTTGGCTCGAGCTCGGCTTGCGCTGAGCGACGTCATGAGATGCTCCTCGGTAACTTGTACCATAAATGGTACGTCTTTGCCATCGTGCCGGATCGCCGCCTCTGCGCGGCCATGCTCGGGCGCGGGTCGTCCAGGGGGGCGCACGTCTGCGATGAACATGGCTTGCCCCCGGCAAGGCACGAGAGAGATGCGAACAGAGGCGACTTTGTCGTAGACTTGGTAGAGGTGAGGCAATGAAAGCGAGGGTGACGATGTGGAGACCGCCTCGTGTCCATCGCGCGAAGGCGTTTCTCCTGACCGGCGCGGTGGCGCTTGCGGCCCCCTCGTGCAGCTCGCGCACGTTGCACGTGCCTGCGAAAAGCGAACCGGATGGCTCCGCCGAGCGAGGGCCAGCCGAGGTCGACGCCTCGAAGTCCGTCGCAGACGCCGCGCAAGGCCCGACCGACGTGTTTCCAGCCACGAGCGGCAAAGACGCGGCTTCCCCGGAAGACCAGGGCATTGGCGACGCGTGTGGAATCACAACCTATCAGTCGACGGTTGCATGGCCTGAAGTACTTGTCGTGCTGGACAGGTCCGTATCAATGGCATACAGCATGGCCGAAGACGTCCCCTGCGTCGCGGGCGCCGCGGCTTGCACGACGCGCTGGGACGCCGTGAAGGCCGCTCTACTGGATACCGTGCAACAGAATCCTCATGTCCGATGGGGCGTCGAGCTTTTCCCATTCCCCGCCGCAGAAAGCTGCGGCGTCTCGGCGATGCCGCAGATTCCAATGACGGCCGCGCCGGAAGCCGCCATCGAAACTCTGATGAACACGACCGCGCTCGGCGGCGGCAAGCCTACGGCTGCCGCGATCGACGCCGCGGTTGCCTATCTTGGACCGCTCGCCGATCAGGAAGCCAAGACCATCCTCCTATTCACCGACGGCGAACCTGGCTGCGGAGCTTTCCAGGAGAGCCTGGATTCGGACTTGCAGGACGCGGCTGCGGCTGCCGGCGCCGCCCGCGCCGCGGGGATTCCTGTCTTCGTCCTCGGACTTGGTCCCAACACCAGCGTCCTCGAGCCAATCGCAGGGGCCAGCGGGACCGGGCCGTCCGCCTCGGCAACCTCGATCGAGCAGATCGAGCAAGCCCTGGGGCTGCTGTGGGGCGATCGCGAAGGAGGCACCCGATCCTGTGTGTTCCAGACAGCAAAGCCTCCTCCATTTGCGGATCTCGTCTATGTGTACGTCGACGACCGACTCGTGGCCAAGGATGCCAATGATGGTTGGACCTTCGGCGCCGCGACCTCGTCCATCGTCCTGACGGGAAGCTACTGCGATCGGGTCCTCGCCGAGGACTCTGTCGAAGTGCAGATTCTGTTCGGTTGCGACCCACCCAGTGTTCTCGCCCCACCCCCGTAGGCGCAAACCAACCCGGTTTGGCCACTCGCTCGCGATGAACGCGGCCCGAGGTTGGCGGCCACGCAGCGAGTGAAATGGGCAGTTGAGCGCGCTACCCTTTCAGGCATGGCCGGCTATTCGGGAACACCCCTGCCGCGTAAACTCGGCATCAAGGAAAATGCGCGGGTCGGGTTGGTGCGCGCGCCCAAGGTTTTTGGGGACACACTGGGCCCATTGCCCGAGGGGGTGGTCCCGCGTCCGATTGCAAAGGGGAACAGTTCCTTCGACGTCATCATCTCTTTTGTCCGCTCATTGAAGGAGCTGGAATGCGATGTGGTCGCGTTGCGGAAGCGGCTCGATCCCGCGGGCGGTTTATGGTTCGCCTGGCCCAAGAAGAGCGCGGCCAAGTCCGCCGGCATTGTCACCGATGTCGGCGAAAGCGAGGTCCGGGCGCGCGGGCTGGCGGCCGGCCTTGTCGACAACAAGGTCTGCGCCATCGACGACCTGTGGTCCGGCCTGCGCTTCGTTGTCCGGCGGGCTGACCGTGTTAACTCGGAAATCGCGGCCTCTACGCGACCCGGTTCAGTCGGTCGCCGGCGATGAATGCGGCCAGGTTGGCGGCCACGCAGGTTGCCAGTCGGCGACGGGCCTCGACGGTGCCCCAGGCCAGGTGCGGGGTGACGATCAGGCGGGCGGCCCAGGGGGCAGTCTTGTCTAGGAGTGGGTGGTCGGCAGCTGGCGGCTCGGTGGCGAGCACGTCGAGACCCACGCCACCGAGATGGCCGGCGCGAAGGGCGTCCCGCAACGGGGCCTCGTCGACCACGGGACCGCGGCTGGTGTTGATCAGAATCGCGCCGGGCTTCAGCGCGGCGAGGAACCTACTGTCAACCAATCCGCGCGTGGCTGGCGTCAGGGGACAGTGCAAGGTCACCACGTCGGCGGCCGGCAGCGCTTGCGCGAGCGGTACGCGGTCCGCGCTTGCGGATCCAGGAACCTGCGCTGCGATCACGTTGATTCCAAACCCGGTTGCGATGCGAGCGACCGCCTTTCCAATGGCGCCGAAGCCGACCACGACGAGTGTCTTGCCAGCGAGCTCCTGGAGCGGGTGCAAGAAGAAGCAGAAGTCCGGGCCTTGTGCCCAGCGGCCGGCTTTCACGGCGGCGTCGTGGCCAGCGACGTCGAACGTGAAATGCAGGATCATCGCGAACACCAACTGTGCGACCGATTCGGTGGAATAGGCGGGCACGTTGGCGACGGCGATGTTACGCGCTTTCGCGGCGTCGAGGTCAACCACGTTGGTGCCGGTCGCCGTGATCCCGATGTAGCGCAAGTCGGGCAGGGCGGCCATCAGCTCGTCGGAAAGCACGACCTTGTTGGTGAGCAAGGCTTGCGCACCCTCGCAGCGCTCGCGCACGAGGCGCGGCGGGGTTCGGGGATACACAATGACCTCGCCGAGCGGCCGCAATTCCGCCCAAGTCGTGTCGCCCTGGTCGGCGGCGAAGCTATCGAGCAGAACGATGCGCATAGGGCGAGAATAGCAGTTGTGCCGCCGGTGCGGTTGCGGCTTGCAGCTCAGATCGGCCGCGGAGCGCCCCGTGGCCTCATCGCCCGGTAGCTCCCGGTTGACGAATGCCAGGTTGTCATACAGGATACTATCTGTATTACGGCGGCAGGCAAATGGCCAAGATGGTTCACGCACGGCTCGACGACGGAAGTGAGCGCACGCTCGCCCGCTTGCGCCGCGCCACCGGCCTCTCCGATTCGGAGATTCTGCGGCGCGGCCTGAGGGCCTTCGACGTCATGCATGGCGGACGCGGCGGGCGACGCATCTTTGGACTGGGGGCCTTTGCATCGGGCAAGCCCGACCTGGGGTCGAACAAGGGACACTTGGGCGGGTTCGGCGCGCGTTGAGGCCAGTGCTTCTCGATACGGGTTGCATCGTGGCCTTGCTCGATCGGAGCGAGGCCAATCACGAGATCTGTGCAGCCGCTGTGTCCGACGCCGGCTTCTCGCTCGTCACTTGCGAGCCAGTCATCGCGGAAGCCTGCTACTTGCTGCGCAAGCTACGCGGTGCCGCCGATGCGGTCTTGGAAAACGTCGAACGAGGCGTGTTCATCATACCCTTCCGCGTCGACCAGTCGACACGGCCGGTGCGTGCCTTGATGAAGAAGTACGCCCAGGTTCCGATGGATTTGGCCGATGCGTGCCTGGTTCACCTCGCCACGGAGCTCGGCACAGGCCGCATCCTGACCCTCGACGGAGATTTTCGCATCTACCGCTGGGGCAAGAACCGGCCATTCGAGCTCTTGATCGACAGTTGACGCTTGCTGCGCGGTCAGTCGCCCGCACGTTTGAGCGCGCGCTCGAAGGCCGGCAGCGAACGCTCGATCGTGGCCTGGGGCACTGTCATCGACAACCGAATGTAGCCCCCGCGTCCAAATCCCACGCCAGGCACCGCCAGCACGCCTTGTTCCAGCAACTTGCCAACAAAGGCAACGTCGTCCGCGATGGGTGTTTTCAGGAAGACGTAGTAGCCGCCTTCCGGTCTGCGCACCTGGTACCCGGCACGGGCAAGGCCATCGCAAAGCACGTCGCGCTTGATCTGATAGGCGCCGACGTCCACGCACGCATCGGCCGCTTCCGCCATCACCAGTTGCCAGAGGGCAGGCGCGTTCACGAAACCCAAGGTTCGGTTGGCAAACGCACAGGCGGCGAACATCTGGGCTGCATCGGAGATGCGCGGGGAGAGCGCCAGAAAACCGATGCGCTCGCCGGCCAGCGCCTGCGCCTTCGACCATGAGTAGCAGATGGCGACGTTCGAAATCTCGGCGGCGACTTCGGTTTGCTTGCCGCCGTCGTAGACCAGCTTTTTGTAGGGTTCGTCGCTGATGACCAGCGGCCGGTTGGGCAAGCGCGACAGCATCGCTTCCAGCTCGCGCAAGACCGCGGCCGGATAGACGCGGCCCGATGGATTGTTGGGCGTGTTCAGGATGATGGCACGCGTGCGGTCGGTGATGACGGCGGCGATGGCGCCGACGTCGGGCAGACAATCCTGGTCGGTTTCCACCACGATGACACGGCCGCCGTGATTGCCGACGTAGAACGGATACTCGGCGAAAAACGGCGCCAGCAGGATGACCTCGTCGCCGGGATCCAGGACCGCCTTCAGGACCACGTTGCAGGCAGCCGCCGCGCCGACGGTCATGCAGATGTTGTCAGCCTGAAAGGCGATGCCGACGTCGCGGCGCAGTCTGTCGGCGATGGCCGCGCGCACCTCGGGGAAACCCGGGTTTGGCATGTAGCCGTGGCTGCCGGGAATTCCACGCGCGGCCACTTTGCGCAAGGTCGCCAAAGTCAGCTCCGGCGGCTCGACCTCGGGATTGCCGAGGGTGAAGTCGAAGATGTTCTCGGCGCCGCGCTCTTTTTTCAGGCGTGCGCCCTCCTCGAACATGCGCCGAATCCAGGACGCTCGTTCGAGCTGCAGGGCGATACAACGTGCGACAGGCATCAGCCCTTGAGTATCACATCCGAGCGCAAGACGGCGATGCTCTTGGCCTGCAGCACCTTGATGGCCGCGTCGGGGTCGTCGAAGCGGAAGATCAGCACGGCCTTGCCTTCGTGCCCGAAGGGAAACGCGTACATGTACTCGATGTTGGTCGGGCTGCCATCCAGCGCCGACAACACCTTGGCCAATCCGCCCGGCTGATCCGGCACCTCGATGGCAACGACCTCGGTGGTTTTCACCACGTGGCCGGCGGCTTCCAGCGCCTGGGTGGCCTTGGCCACATCGGAAACGATGAGGCGCAAGATGCCGAACTTTTGCGTGTCGGCCAGGGACAACGCGCGAATGTTCACGCCTTGCTCGGCAAGCAGGCGGCACGGGCCCGCGACGTGGCCAGGTTTGTTTTCCGCGAAGATGGAGAGTTGCTGGATTTTCATGATTGCGCTCGCTTGTCGATGACTCGCTTCGCCTTGCCTTCGCTACGCTGGATGGTTTGTGGCTCGACCAGCGTGACCTTGATGCGGATGCCGATCACCCGCTCGATGGTGTCCATCAATTTGTCGGCCAACGCTTCCAAGGCGCCGACGCGATCACTGAAGACCTGCGCCGTGACCTCGACCTGCACCTCGATCTGATCCAGGCCGTGGTCGCGGGTGAGGATGATCTGGTAGTGGGGCAGGGT
>PMLH01000602.1:0-154 GCA_003159055.1 Myxococcales bacterium | reverse complement strand
GCGGTAGCGAATCATCGGCATGGCGAACTTGGAGAACGTGGTCAGCACGAGCTCGCCTTCCTCACCTTCGGGCAAGACCTTCCCGGTCTCGGGATCGATGATTTCCGGATAGAAATGGTCTTCAAAGATGTGCAGGCCGTCGTGGCATGGGCAT
>PMLH01000332.1 GCA_003159055.1 Myxococcales bacterium | reverse complement strand
GGGAGCGGTCGTCGATGCCGCGATTCTCGCGGGTCTGCCAGTCCTGTTCGCGGATGGGGTGCTAGGAAGTTCCCGGTCGCTAGGCCGTCCACGCGGCCAGGGTGCGCGCGGTGTCCTCCCAGGCTCGCCAGCGAGCGACGCGATCGTCCCCCTTGAACGTGAAGTGGTGAATCACGTTCTGCGAGAGCTTGCGGCCGTTCCGTTTCAAGGAATTCTGGTCGCTGGCCACAACGGCATCACCTATCTCGTTGGTCCAGAGCCGGAGCCATTCGGACACTTCCGGCGCGATGACCTTGACGGGCGGGCTCAAGGCGCGAAGCTTCGGTCCCAGAACCTTCAGGAAGGCCACCATCTCCTCGGCTGTGTAGAGCATCGTCGAGTAGTTGGCGCTGCACTGGTTGTCGGTGCCTCCGCTGCAATAGTCGGGCTCGTACTGCGCGGACCTGGCGTAGAGATCGACGCCCGTGTTTTCCTTCACCTTGCTCGGGAAGGCAGCAATCGTAGTGGCCCAGTCCTCGTACTTTTCCGGGTTCAAGTGGGCGCCGTGGTTTGCGCTGTCAGGGGTCTTGTAGCTCTCGGGAGCGCTCCAGAGCGTCCCAATAATTCTTTCGGCGCCGCGTGCATTTGCTTTCTTGATGTCGGAATAGTAATGGGCCTCGTAATCCATCGGGCTGCCGTCCGAGCCCATGGCGATACGAAGAATGGACAAGCCGATCCCTTTGGTCTGATCAAAGAGCATGTCTGCCTCCCCGTCCGAATAGCAAGAAGAGGCCCCGATATCGCTGATGCCAAAACCGTCCATCGTCTGTCTTGTCCGATCGAGGCTCACTATCGCGCTCCCTGGGTTCGTGCTTGTGCTGCCACCCTGCCCGTGGCACCGCCGGCAGAGGCGCCGCCCCTGCCCGTTGCTCCGCCAGTAGAGGTTGTACCGCCTCCGCCGGTCGCACCCGCGGCGGAAGTATTGCCACCGACCGTACCGGTGGAGCCTCCTGTCTGGATCCCACCCGTATTGGTTCCAGTCGAGCCACCGGTGCCCGATTTACCGCCGGAGCCGGTCGTTCCACCGGTGTGTGCCTGACCGCCCGTCGCTTGGGTTCCGCCGCCCGGGGTGGCCGTGGTCCCGCCATTCGTCGAGCTGGTGCCGCCAGAACTGGTGGTTCCGCCACTCGGGCTCGCAGTTGCCCCTCCACTCGCCGAGGTGGTGCCACCCGAAGAAGTGGGGCTCCCCCCGGCGCCTCCGCCTTGCACAGACCCACCGGCACCCGCGAAGCCGCCCGAGCCAGCTTTGCCACCGCTATTGTGGCCTGAGGTACAACCCCAGATCAAAAGCACGCTCGCCAGAATTGCGCTGCCAGACTGTGTGGTATGCACCTCAACCCTCCCGTTTTGTGGGGAACCACTGAATCGTTCGATTCGACGGCCGATTGCCAGAGCCCATTCTCAATGAAAGCTTCCGGGAACACAACCTCGACCGCGCGCGCTCCGGGCGTACGTTGCCATTCTTGGAGAACCACGTCCGAAGCTGCCTTGTCCTCGCGCAGGCCGAGGAAGATGGCATGGCGAAGCAGGCCATCCCGGGTGAATCCCGAGAAGGCCACTTCGGCCACCCACGATTCCAGAGGATCGCCCGCCACGCCGTCCCGCGATCCTAGAATACACTGGCACCGCCCACGGGCGACCCGAATGGACTGACTACGGACTGGACTCGATTGGACTGATTCCCCTATGCGCCGGCGTCGGAGGCTCCGGCGTCGACTGACGTGGAAGCGCCCGCAATGAACAGGATCTGACCGACGCCCAGGCTCTGAACTTGGGTGGGGGCTGCGAGCTGGAAGGTTCCGCTGAGCTTGGCATTGTGTGCGGTGTCGAAGGTGAACCGAGAAATAGTGGCCGTGCCATTGTTGACCACGAAGAGCTCGCCCCAAGGCGCGAATGCCAGGCTAATCGGGAGATTCAAGCTGTCGTCGTCGACGGTCCCATTGGGCGTGACGTTGCCCTGGGCGTCCAACTTGAACCGCAGCATCTGCTTCCCGGGGGCCGAGGCAAAGCCCGCGTTGGCCACCAGGAGCTCACCCCACGGCGTGATGACCATACCGTGGGGATTGTCCAGTCCCTGACCAGTGATCGCCGTCAGCGGAGTGGCCGTGTAATCGGCCGCGACTTGGAAATGCTGAATGTAGAAGGTGCCACTCGGGTTGTTGGCAGCCGAACACTGAGTGACGTAGAAGCTGCGGGTCGTGGGATCCCACAGCGTGGCACGATCGGCGCCGATTAGTCCGGCGGTGACCGTCCCAGCTGCGGACGCGGTTCCTTGGCCATTAAAGGAGATGCGCACGACGCTCTCCGGCTCGGTACTGCAGGCCAGGTACGCTGTGTTGTCCGCCCAGAGCTCGTTGTCGACCACGGCGAGCCACTCGATGTAGCTCGTTCCGAGGCCAGAGATACTGCCGTTGGGCGTCGCTGTGGTCTGCGGCGACTTGAAGCGAAGGATGTCCCCCGTCGACGTGTACTGGGCCACGGCCAACTCGCCTGTGGACAAAACGGCCATGCCTGAGGCAGAGGCGGACGTAAGTTTGCCCGTCAGAACGGGGTCTCTTCCGGGCGATACATTGAAGCGGTAGACTGTGCCGTTTAGCGAGTCCGAGATGAACATGGTGGCAACGGAAGTCGACCCACCGTCGGCCGCTGAGGCGTCGGACGAAGCTGTCCCATCGGCGCCGGTAGCATCAGTGCCGCCGACTTCCGCCTGTCCTGTCACAGGCGCATCCTGGGCGCTGTCCGGTGCGGTGTCTGAGCTGCCGGATGCTTGCGCATCCGTCGCGCCGCGATCAGCAGCCAGCAGATCGATGCTGCCTGGGACGTCGGGCGCAGCTTGATCCAGGCTCCCGTCCCGAATGCCGACAGCCGCATCGGGCGACGCGGGGGCGCCGTCGGCAGCGTCGGAAACCCGGGCAAGACTGTCCTGCGCACCACTGTCCTTGGTGTCGCTGTGGTTGCTACCACATGCCGCGAGTCCCAGCGCCAGAATACCCCCCACCAGAACCTCAGCGGAGCCAACTACGTTACGACGAGCCTTGTTCATGTGATCCCTTTCTAAGTTGTCTTGGCCACAAAGGGTTGTCATATACCGCCAGTGGCCCGAAAGGGTATGATCTTCAGCGATTGCTGCGGCATTTCCTTCAGCCCAGAGAGCAGCCCGTCCAGCTTCACCTTCAACCAAGGCGCATGGTTGCGTTGGCTACCGGCGGTTGGCTCCCGTGGTGTCGAGAAAGCCACGCGCGCCGCAGGCAAGTTGGGGCAAGGCTAACCCCGCTGACAGCGCCGGCAGTAGAAGGTCGAGCGTCCGCTATCCAGCGACCGGCGCGTGCATAGGCGAATCCATGGGGGCAATTCCGGCAAATTCGGTTCGAGAACCCCGTCGTCAGCGTGCTGGCCCAGGTTCAGTCGGGCGTGCGTGGACAGCCTGGCGGGACGGGGTTGGCCGGCGAATCTGAGTGCGGGGCGGGGTTGGCCGGCGAATCTGAGTGCTGAAAGACCTGTCTTGACCTGCTTTCGAGGACCACGTCCGAAGCTGACTTGTCCTCGCGCAGGCCGAGGAAGATGGCATGGCGAAGCAGACCATCCCGGGTGAATCCCGAGAAAGTCACTTCGGCCACCAGCTCGGGCTTGACCCAATGGACTCCCCGGGCCTCGGGGCCGGTCGGCGGATGCATGAGGACGGGCTGCCGGTCGCACAGCGGGACGAGCCTGCGGTGAAGGTCGCGCAGGGAACGCTCGGAGAAGCCCGTGCCGACGCGTCCGCGATACACAAGCGCACCGCCCGAATACGTGGCGAGCAGCAGCGCCCCGAGGAGAGTGCGCGAGCCTTTCGGATCGGTGAAGCCGACCACGACCAGCTCTTGCCGCTGGCTGCACTTCATCTTCAACCAGCTCCGACTGCGTCCCGAGCGATAGGGGGCGTTCCGCTGTTTCGAGACAATTCCTTCCAGTCCCATGCGCGCCGCCTGCGCAAAGAAAGCCGGACCTTGGCCGATCACATGATCGCTCAGACGAATCGTGCTCGCGAAGGGCGATGGGATACCGGCCAGCAGCTCGGCCAGCAGCGCCTTTCGCTCGACAAGGCCGCCCCCGCGCAAATCCACGCCGTCGAGGTAGAGCAAATCGAACACAAAGTAGACCAAGCGGGCTTTGCCGGCTGGCGCGCCGCCGAGGGCGTCCTGCAGGCGTTGAAAACTGCTCATGCCTCGCTCGTCGAGGGATACCAGCTCGCCGTCGAGCAAGGCCGCCTTGGCCGGGATGGCTCGCAGCGCCTCGGCGAGGAGCAGGTCGTTACCGACGACGAAGCGATAGAAGAGGCGGAGTGTGTGCAGCCTGCGGTTGATGCTCCTGGGATGACTTGCTCGTCCTCGCTCCCACGCGAGGAAACGATGAACGTCCTCGGCGCCAAGCTCCGCGAGCGTTTGTCCCGAGGCGAAAAGCCATCGGTGCACGAGGGCCAAGTCATGCGCGTAGGCTTCAACCGTGCAGCGTGAGAGTCCGCGGATCTTCACCCCTTCGAGAAAGCGCGCACAGTGCTCATTGATGGCGCCCTGGTCATCCACAACCGCCACCCGCCCGCTCTGCCGCACGACCCGAATCGCGCTCACCTGGTTGCGCCCTTCCTGGCCAAGCCTTGGTGCGGTTGCAATTCGCTCGCAGGCGAGGTCATCGCGCCATCTCGGTATCCGCTGCACGGACCCCGTCTTTCAGATTTCCACCGCTGACGGCAATCTGGTTGCGTGGAAACGACAGCGCGTTTAGCTCGACGGCACCTGCTTCTGCGGGGCGGGCGGAATCGTGAGAGGGCCGACTTCGTTGGCAAGCTCGACGGGGTCGAGGCGAGCGCGGGTCTTGGACCAGTACTTGGGCGCGAGCTCGATGTAGCGGTCGCGGGGCCACTGGCCCAGCACACGAAACAGGTCGCGCAGGTACTCCTCGGGGTCGAGGCGGTGCAGTCGCGCCGAAGCGATGAGCGAGAACAGGTGGCCAGCGCTCGTCCCGTGGTCGTCGCTGCCGACAAACAACCACGCCTTTCTGCCTGTCGCGATTTTTCGCAACTCGCCCTCGGAGTGGCTATGCCGCGTCCCGGACTATGCCGTGTCGAGGTCCCGCGGCGCACTCTCGCCGCCGATCGGCAGTCGCAGACGGTCTTTACTGACGCGGCATAGCCCTGTCGCCTCTCTGCTCTGGAGACGATCGCCTTGAACGGCGCCATGACGATCGAGTGAAGCGCGGCCCCCAAAAGTCTCAACTGCCCGGATTTCCTAACTGATGTTGACAACAGCGATCGCGGTCAACGCGATCGTTCTTCAGCTCTTTGGCGTGATCCTCTACGCTATCGTTTCTCTTGCCTGGAGAAAATCGAAGAATCAGAGGTCTCCGCCAAGGAGAAACGAACTCTCTTTTTGGTGAAATACAGCCCTCTGAAATAATGAGGCCATTTCGCGGATTTGGTCGCGCTTGAGGTGCAAAAGCGGCACCTCAATAGAACACCCTGGCCTCGGCGACGGAGAGTACGGCCTGCAACTCGCCGCTCCACACCTGGGCCAGAGACATCGCGTGACACGCACCGCGCCGTGCATGTCAGAAAGCGCCAAACGCTCCTCGTCGGGAACAGTCGTGGTATAGTCCGTGTCGCCCAAACGACGGTATCCATGGTTGATACGACTCCAACAGAACCTTCCGGGCCACGCGCGGCC
>PMLH01000519.1:1436-2650 GCA_003159055.1 Myxococcales bacterium | reverse complement strand
ACGCTAGCCGATTTGCCGCTTCAAGTCACCGCTAAATTGGATAGCCCTTGCCGCGACCTGTGGTATAGTGTGGAGCTTTAGACTTCCATGACAGACAGCGATTCACCCGTACCGAACCCGACTCCCGAGGAAAACCAAGCGTTGCCGCTTGAGGAATTGGAGCTTACTCCCCAGTGGGTCAAGGCGTCCCGCAAGTCCTACGCCGATCATTCAGGCGGAGAACACGAGTCGAGACGGGAGGGACGACGTCCCAACCGCGACCGTCCTCCCGAGCGCGATCGTGATCGTCGGCCGCGGCCGCCGAGGCCAGCAGGAGCGCCGGGGGCGGGAGACCGTCGCGGGCCGCGCCCCGAGCGACGCCCAGCCGGGCCGGGGCAGCGACGTGACGACCAACGCCGGCCCATGAAGCCGCCGGCGGCGCCCACCGTGCCGATTGAGGTGACGTTTCAGCCTGAAGACGCGGGCTTCGCCGGGATGATTGAGGCAATGAAGCAGGCGCAGGTGGCGTACGCGCTATTCGACATCGCCAAGCTCGTTCTCAACAAGCCGGAACGACATATGGTGAAGTTCACCCGCGCACCCGCCGCGGACGGAACGCGCGATCCGTTGTTTCTCGTGTCGCCGGGCGAGCACATCTGCCTGCGGCAGGACGAAGCCGTGCGGCTCGCGCTACGGCAACATGCCGAGAAGATCTATCCCTAGAAGAAAACGCCGATCGACCCGCCGAAGGGCAATTTCACGTTTGTGAATCGGTGCGGATTCACTGGAATCTGGCTCGGCCCGCCCAACTACCACGAGTACCAGAGCCGATTGGTGCGCCATCACCAGCAACGGTTGCGGAACATCCCGTTCGACGAGTTCAAGTCGCGCATCCAGACAGTCAGGGACCCCGAGGCGGTCAAGGCGTGGATCGAGTCGATGAGCGTCAAGCCCGAGTATGAGTGCATCCTCGACCCCGAACCCCAGGCGTTTGCCACGCGCGAGGAATTGGAAAAACATTTCGCCGAGAGCCACCTCGCGCAATTCGTCACGTCCGCGCCCGAAGTGCGGATCAGCGGCGCCGCCAGCCGTCAGCTCCCGAATCCCGCGTTGCTGGAAGCGGTCCGGCTCGCGTGGGAGCAGGAACGCCGATTCCCGCTGAAGACCGCCAATGAAATGCGCGGCCGTCTTCGTCACGAGGGGTTTCACTTTTTCAAGGACCCGAAGGGCATCAC
>PMLH01000519.1:0-1421 GCA_003159055.1 Myxococcales bacterium | reverse complement strand
CGAAACCCGCCGCCACGGCGCCGGTTCCGGTGCCGACGCTCGACCCCGCTCCGGAGACGCCCGTTCCCACTTCCGAGGCAGTCGCTCCGGCCATTTCGGCCCTGGTGACGGTGTCCGAGGAAGACCGTGTGCTGGCCGATTTGCACTGGTTGATCCAGGATGGCTACGTCGTGGAGTTTTCGAACGGTCGCTTGTGGGCGCAAGCCGACAAGCCGCCGCCGCCACGTCCTCGCGCCGCTCCTGCGCCGCCCGCGGCGAGTGAAGCGCCTGCCGTGACTGCGGCGGAGATACCGGGTACCCCGACGGCCGAGTCGGGCGTTGAACCGACCCAGACGCCGGAGCCGGCCGAGGCCGCGGTGGAAGGCGGCGAACCGAATCCGAGCGCTCCGGCAGCCTCGTAGCGGACCGAAACGCGCACGCATGGCCGAGACACTCGTTGACGTTCAACATCTCCGCAAGGAATTCGCCGGCACGGTGGCCGTGGCAGACGTGTCGTTCACGGTACAGCGTGGGGAAATCGTCGGGGTTCTCGGCGCCAACGGCGCCGGCAAGACGACGACGATCCAGATCCTGCTCGGACTGATCAAACCCACCAGCGGAAACGTCACGGTGTTTGGCAAGGACCTGGAACGCCACCGCATCGAGATCCTCCAGCGCTCGAATTTCTCCTCCGCGTACACGGGACTGCCGTCGAACCTGAAGGTGTGGGAGAACCTGCTGATCTTCGCCATGATTTACGGCGTGAAGGGACACCGCGAGAAGACGAATGAGCTGCTCGAGATGTTTGAGATCTCCCACCTGCGCGACAAGATTACCGGACACCTGTCGTCCGGCGAATCGACCCGCGTCAACCTGTGCAAGTCGCTGCTGAACGATCCCGAACTGCTGATGCTGGATGAACCGACCGCCAGCCTCGACCCCGACATTGCGGATAAAGTGCGCAAGCTGCTGCGACGCATCCAAAGCGAGCGGCGGATCACGATGGTGTATACCTCGCACAACATGCGCGACGTCGAAGAAGTGTGCGACCGCGTCTTGTTCATGCACAAAGGCCGCATCATTGCCGAGGGTACACCGCAGCAGGTGAAGGACCGATTCAATCAAAAGACTCTCGAAGACGTGTTTATCAACGTCGCGCGCGGCGGCGACGTGATGGCCGCCGGCGGCGAGGAGATGGCACAATGAGCCTGGGCCACATCCGCGCGCTGGTGTTGCGCTACACATTCCTCTACACGCGCAGTGTGCCGCGCGTGGCGGAAATGTTCTTCTGGCCGGTGATGGACCTGTTGGTCTGGGGATTTCTTAGCGTCTATCTGCAACGACTGGGACATCAAGTGCCCGCGACGATCACCTTTCTACTCGGCTCGATGATCTTTTGGGACATCCTCTACCGCGCCCAACAAGCCGTGACGATTTCCTTC
>PMLH01000023.1 GCA_003159055.1 Myxococcales bacterium | reverse complement strand
TTCCGATAAGTCTCGTCCGATTGCTTGGTCAGGCTCACTTCGAAATGGATATCCCCGTGTGCGACCACGGCCACCACCGACCCCGACATGACCCCGGCCGGATCGGTCACGTTCGCTTCGAGGGCGACGAGCTTGCCGATCAGCTCGCCACTGGCGGGCTTGGTGTTGTTGATGACCGGCCCAGCGTTGTCCACCGTGAACTTGAGCGTGGCAACCGAGGTGATGTTGTTGCCGTTGACCGCCGTCAGGGTAACCAGCTGGGGCCCATCGAGAGGCGGAGCGAAACTGCCGAAGTCGATGGTCGCGGTGTATTGCACGCCGCTGCTCGACACCGCCCCAGGCAGAAGCTCGGTTTGACCGACCGAGAACGTGACACTGACAACCCCCGCCTGGGGGTCGTCGACAATGGCGGTGACAATGACCGAGCCCTTCACATACGCGCCGTCGGCAGGCTGCAGGAAGGTGATCGACGGACCACCGTCGACATAGATTGAGACCGAGGCGCCGGCTGCAGTTCCGCCCGCCGTGGCTGCGTCGATCTGCAGCGTGTAGAAGCCACTCGGAACCTTGCTGAGATCCAGCGGCGTGTCGGAGAAGAGATAGCTCTTCGTCCCGGACTCGGGCAGCACCGTGTATTGCGTCTGGTTGAGCGTCGCCGACGCCACAGAGCTGCTGGTCTTGGCCGCAAGCAGATTGGCCTTCACCGACGTCAGAACCTCGGCCGTCGGGTCGCCGCCACGAGACTCGACCTCGACGCTGACCTTGGGAGCAAAACGGCTGGCGGAGCTGATCACGGGAACCGCTGCGCCTCCGTCGTCTGAGCCGCCGTTTGCGGCGCCGCCATCGGCAGCACCGGTAGCGGCCGGAAAAAGAATCGTCACCGTGACTCTCGGCGGAGGGGCGAGGTCGACCGCGGTCACGCCATCGTCCGGCACATCGCGGCCGATGGCGACGTCCGCCGCACCGTCGCGGTTGATTGGTCTCGCTTCGATCGGCGAGGCGTCGGGAACGAGCTGCATCCCCCTATCACCGGCGTCGAGTGGCTCGACACCGGGAGACAGCACCGGGTTCGTTCCACTCGAACAGCCCACCAAGGCGAGCGCGACTGCGGCCACAGCGCCTACCGACCGTAATGCACAAGCTCGTTTCATGATGCACTCCTTGCCCATACGAGGTCCTATCGCGAGGATTTCGCAGCCGCCTTCGTCCCAGCCTTGCCCGCCTTGTCGGCCTTGGGCGGGGCAGAGTCGGATTCCTCGGCGTCCTGCGTTCGATTCCCGTCATGCATGGCCGCCCCGGCCGCCAGATCTTCAAGAGCGCTCGGCTCAGATGCCGCCTTGCCCGGGGGAAAGTCGAGCACCACGAATTGCGACCCGTCAGGGCCGGCCTGGTTGCGAGGGTCCACCGTGACCGTCTCGCGCAGAGCGATGCGCACCTCGACGTCGCGTCCCTTCTGCTTCGCCGATACTGCGGCGACGGGCGTGGCAAAGTAGCGCGTATCGATCTTGCGCCGGTTGTTGGCCATGTGAATGCGGCATCCTCGCAACACGATCGTCAGCGTCGACTTGGACGACTTGCCCCTGTCGAATTCGACCGGACCCGTGGTCTGCAGGAACACCTGCGATCCGGTGGCCGTCATCTGAAAGCCGGTCCAGACCAAGTACGCGCCGCCTTGCGGTGCGGACGGAAGAGGATTTTTGGCGGTCGAGCCCGGCACGACGCCATCGTATTTCTGGGCCGGCGACGGCGCGGGCACCTCGCCCGCGGCGCGTTCGAGCGGGGTCGGTGCAGCGAGCGTCTCGGCCAGCCCCGGCAGAGCCCAGCAAAAGGCGCAAGTCAGGCCCGCAAATACAAGAAAAGGAGTGCTAGAAGAACAGATAGTCAGACGCACTTTGCCTTGCCCCTCCATCATCATAAGCCCCGTTTCAGGGTTTCGGCAAATGAAGCGATGGGCTACGGAAGGGGATCGGAGGCGTCCATCACTGTGCGGCCAGCGCCGACGCCTGCGTCAAGCAGCATGGCGCGCAGTGCGCCGACCAGGAAGATCGACCCGGCCACGACCACCAAGCCGCCCGCGGTCTCGCGGGCATAGGCTCGGGCGGAAGCCAGGGCGTCGCCTGGGCTTGCCACACATTCGACGTCGGGAGCGTTCGCGCTGCCTTGCCCACGCGTCGGTCCGACCAGTCGAGCCAGCTCTGCGGGATCGAGCGCGCGTTCGCTCGGCGAGCGCGTGACGACGACACGGTCGAAGTGGGGCGCCAGCACCGCAAGCATCCCAGCCGCGTTCTTGTCGCGCACAATGGATGTGACGAGGACGCGACGAGGAGACTCGGGCAGCGCAGCGACCAGCGCCTGCGTCCCTTCCACGTTGTGCGCGCAATCGAAGAGCACATCGCCGATCCGCTCAAGCCTGCCCGGCCAACGCACATCGGCCAGCCCTTGCAAGACCGCATCGTCCGCAACCGGCCGTCCAAGCGCGACCGCCGCATGACGCGAGATCGCTACCGCGAGCGCAGCATTGGCCAGTTGGTGTCGGCCGACGAGAGCCGGTGGCGCCGGCGCAGGTGGATAGTCGATGCCCGGCCGAAGCACCTTGGCGCCCGCCGCCCCCGCGACCTCGAGCACGCGTCGTTCCGCCTCCGGCACGAGCGGCCCGACGAACAGCGGAACACCGGGACGGGCGATGCTGGCCTTCTCGAAGGCGATCTCCGGGATGGTCCGGCCCAAGATGGCTTCGTGATCGAGCGCGATGCTGGTGATGGCGCAGACCAAAGGATGGCACGCACTGGTTGCGTCGAGGCGTCCGCCGAGACCGGTCTCCAGGACCGCCACATCGACCTTGGCTTCGGCAAAAGCAAGGAAAGCAAGCACCGTCGACACTTCGAAGTAGGTGAGCGGCACCCCCGTGGCCGCGACCGCAACGTCGAGCGCTGCCAGATGGTCGCCGTCGATCTCTTGGCCGTCGACGCGAATCCTCTCGGTAAAGCGCAAGAGGTGCGGCGAGGTGAAAAGTCCGGTGCGAAAGCCACCCTTGCGAAGGATCGAATCGGAGAGCGCCGCACAGGATCCCTTGCCGTTGGTGCCCGCGATGTGCACCGCAGGCACGTGCAGCTCCGGATGCCCGACACGTTCGAGCGCGAGATGCACGCGCTCCAGGCCAAGCGAAACCCCTTGGCTGCGGACTTGTCCCAGCCGAGCCAGAAGGCGACGGTAGCCGTCGCCAGCGCCCGCCGCAGGTGTCGATTCCGTCATGCCTGAATCAATTCTGACCAGGCACCGGGCACGCGCCAAACCAACGCAAGCAATACGCGATGGTGGATTTCAGATCCTTGCGCGGTACGATCATGTCGACAAAACCGTGATTCTGCAGGAACTCAGAGCGCTGAAAACCCGGGGGCAAGCTCTGGCGCATCGTGTTTTGGATGACGCGCGGACCGGCGAAGCCGATGAGCGCTTTCGGTTCGGCGATGTGCAAATCGCCCAGCATTGAAAAGCTGGCCGCGACACCGCCGGTGGTGGGATGGAGCAGAATCGACAGGTAAGGTACACCCGCCTCGCGCAGACGCGAGACGGCGGCGCTGGTCTTCGCCATCTGCAT
>PMLH01000507.1 GCA_003159055.1 Myxococcales bacterium | reverse complement strand
CTCGACCAGCAACATCCTGCGCACCGCCAACGCGGTCATCGCGCGCAACAAGGAGCGCCGGCCGAAGCGACTGGTCACCGAGCAGAGTGCGGGCGCACCGGTGATCGTTTTCGAAGGTGAGAGCGAGCGCGAAGAAGCCGAGTACGTTGCCAGCACCATCGCGAGCGACCTGGACAAGGAGCACGCGCCCCGCGATTTCGCGGTCTTCTACCGCACCAACGCACAGTCGCGCGTCTTGGAAGAGGCGCTGCGCGTGCGCAACATCCCGTATGTCGTGGTGGGCGGCACCAAGTTCTACGACCGCGCCGAGATCAAGGATCTCCTGTCGTATCTGCGCATCCTGCAAAACCCCGACGATTCCATCGGACTTCTGCGCATCATCAACGTGCCGGCTCGAGGCATCGGCAACACGACGGTCGATCGTCTGATCGCCGTCTCCGACCAGCACCAGGTCACCCTGTCGGCGGCGCTCGACATCGCCGTCGCGGATCCTGCGACCCTGGGGCAGGCCGCCCGTCGCAAGGTGGCGGAGTTTTCGGCCATGCTGGCCGAGCTGCGCGCTTCCGCCAACTTGCCACCCGCCGAGCTCGCGGAAAAGGTGCTGGAAGTATCGGGCTATCGCGACGCTTTGGCTGCCGACACCAGCATCGAATCGGAGGGCCGCCTGGAAAACCTTCTGGAATTGGTCTCGCAGATGCGCGAGTACCAGCGCGAAACCGAAACACCGTCGCTGGCCGATTTTCTCGAGCGCATCACCTTGGCCTCCGACATCGACGGCTACGATTCGGACAAGGGCGCCGTGGCTCTCATGACCGTCCACACCGCCAAAGGGCTCGAGTTCGACGTGGTGTTCGTGACTGGCCTCGAAGAGGGCACCTTCCCGCACCAGCGCAGCATTGATGACGACGGCGCGATGGAGGAAGAACGCCGCCTGTGCTACGTCGCGGTCACCCGCGCCCGAAAGCGACTGATGCTTTGTCGCGCGCGTTGGCGACGCCTGTCGGGCCAAACCTTTGGCGGCGTGCCCAGTCGGTTCTTGCGCGACTTGCCCCCCGACGGCATCGAACATCTGGTCACGCCCCGGCGCGACTACCAGGAGGCGGGCACCCAAGGCGCCGGGCCGTGGCAAGGCCGCTGGAATCGCGACGGCGAGATGAGCAAGCCACGCGCGCTGTCGGCACCGGCCGCGCGTGGAGAAGTCACGGTTCACTACGACCAGGGCAGCGCACCGGCGGAGGGCGAGGGCGAGCTCGGGCTGCGTGTGGGTGTGAAAGTTCGCCACCAGCAATTCGGCACAGGTGAGGTCCGCGCATGGCAGTCTTCAGGCGCTGATCTGAAGGTGACCGTCCGTTTCGCGAGCGTTGGCACCAAGACCGTCCTCGCGCGCTTCCTGTCTCGACCGTAGGCGAGGCAAGAGACGACTAGCACTACATTTGCAGAGGGCCGAATAGCAGTCTACGTTGGTACGTCCAATTTCGGGGAGGCAATCATGACCCGACACGCATCATGGCTTTTCGCTTTCGCCATTCCTGCCTTGTCCGCCACGGTCTTGGCGGGATGTGTGGTCCGCGCTGCGGGCCCAGGGCCGGAGCCCGTCTACTACGATCCCGGTCCGCCACAGCCGGGGTATCAAGGGCCACCACCGGTCGTCGCCGATGAGCAGCCGCTGTTCGTGCCCGGCGCTCCGCCGCCGCCACAGCAAGAGTTCGTCCCGATGGCTCCAGGCCCCAACTACTACTGGGTGCGCGGCTACTGGAACTGGGGCGGAGGTCGTTGGGAGTGGGTGCCCGGCTATTGGGAGTACTCCGCGCCCGGGCACATCTACATCGAGCCGACGTACGTTATCGTGAACGGCCGTTGGGAATATAGCCGCGGCTACTGGCGCACACCGGAAGGACGCCGCGAATATGTACGCCCCTACGAGCGCCGCGCCCCGCCGCCAGCCTACGGACATCCCGCCCCGGGCCGTCCCTTGCCGCCTCCTGACGCGCATCGCGGGTATGCCCCACCTCCAGGCCAGCCAGGACATCCGCTGCCGCCACCGGCTGCTGGTCACCCTGGACCAGGCCCTGGGCCTGCGCCCCGACCGATGGGACCGCCGCCAGCGGCCGGGCAGCCTGGCAGGCCGGGCTTCGCTGGACAACCTTCGGCCTCCCCTGCGGCTCCAGCGGCCCACTCGGGCTTCGCCGCTCAACCCCAGCCCCAGGGGCAGCCCTCCGCCGGCCCCGCCGGCACGCCACATCACGGACCAGCGCCAGGCGCGCCAGCCGCGGGCGCTCCGTCGGGCGGAAGGGCTGGTGGGCCAGCTCCCGGTCAGCAGTCCAAGCCAGCCTCGACCCAGCCGCGCCGCGGGCCGCCGCCGCGGTAGTCTGTCGATCTGAATGAGGCGAGGAGCCTACAGCACGTACTGCGATAGGTCCTCGTCCTTGAGCAGACCTTGCAGCCGGTCGCGCACGTAGGCGCCCGTGATGGGTACCGTCTGCTCGCCCAGGTCGGGTGCTTCGAAAGAAAGCTCGTCGAGCAGCTTTTCCATCACGGTGTGCAGGCGTCGCGCGCCGATGTTTTCCATGCGCTGATTCACGTCGGCGGCGATGCGCGCGATTTCCGCCACGGCGTCTTGCTGGATATCGAGGTGCACCTTTTCCGTCGCGAGCAGCGCCGTGTATTGCTTGACCAGGGCGTTTTCTGGCTCGGTCAGGATGCGGACGAAGTCGGCATCGGTCAGCGATTCCAGCTCGACGCGAATAGGAAAACGCCCCTGCAGCTCGGGAATCAGATCCTTCGGCTTCGCGACGTGAAAAGCGCCGGCGGCGATAAACAGCACGTGGTCGGTCTTGAGCGGGCCGTACTTGGTCGATACCGTCGAGCCTTCCACAATCGGCAGCAGATCCCGCTGCACGCCCTCGCGGGAGACATCCGGGCCGTGACCGCCCGACTCTCGCCCGGCCACCTTGTCCAGCTCGTCGATGAAGATGATCCCGTCCTGCTCGGCCCGGCGGATCGCCTCCTTGGTGACCCGGTCCATGTCGATCAGCTTGCCGAGCTCTTCGTCGGTGAGCACGTCGAGCGCCTCGGGAACCGTGAGCCGGCGGTGTTTGGTCTGCTTGTTCTGCGGAAACATGTTTTGCAGGTTCAGCACCATCTCTTCCATGCCGGTTCCCGAAAACACGTTGGCGAAAGACTGGCCGGATTCACTGATGTCGATCTCGACGGTTCGGTCGTTGAGCTTGCCGTCGCGCAGCAGGCGACGCAGGTCCTCCCGGGTCGACGATTCGCCTGGCAAGTCGGGTTGTGAGACCACGCCGGGCAGTGGAATCGCCCCCGACGGGGTGCGCACCGGACGCGATGACGGCAAGAGCACGTCGAGCAAGCGTTCTTCCGCGTGTTCGCGTGCCCTCGGCCGCGCGCGTTCGCGCTCTTCTTCGCGCAACATCGAGACCGCGGTCTCGGCCAGATCGCGCACCATCGAATCCACATCGCGACCGACATACCCCACCTCGGTAAACTTGGACGCCTCGACCTTGATGAAGGGCGCATTGGCGAGCTTCGCCAAACGACGCGCGATTTCGGTCTTTCCCACGCCGGTCGGACCAATCAGCATGATGTTCTTCGGCGAAATCTCGTCGCGCATGGCACCCGGCACCTGCTGCCGTCGCCAGCGATTACGGAGCGCGACCGCGACCGCGCGCTTGGCCGCCCGCTGGCCGACGATGTACCGGTCCAGTTCCTCGACGATGGCGCGCGGGGTGAGCGCCTCCGGGCGCTTGCTTACTGGTCTCGTGGAATCGGCCATCGTCTCAGATCTCCTCGAACGTGAAGTTGGTGTTGGTATACACGCAAATATCGGCAGCGATGCGCAGGCTGCGCTCGACGATCTCGCGCGCCGACAGCTGGGTGTTGGCGAGCAGGGCGCGCGACGCCGCCAAGGCAAAATTGCCACCCGATCCCACCGCTGCCGCGTCTGCGTCGGGCTCGATGATATCGCCGGTGCCCGATAGCATCAGGATGTGCTCGCGATCCGCCACCAGAAGCAACGCCTCCAGCCGCCGCAGCACACGATCCGTACGCCAGTCTTTGGCCAGCTCGACCGCGGCGCGCATGAGATTTCCGCTTGAGTCCTTGAGCTTGACCTCCAGCTTTTCGAACAGGGTCAGGCCGTCGGCCGCCGAGCCGGCAAACCCGGCGATGATCTTGCCGTCGCCGATCCGCCGCAGCTTGCGCGCGGTTGCCTTGACCACGGTCTGCCCCATCGTCACCTGGCCGTCGCTGCCCATCACGACTTTGCCGCCAGCACGCACGACGAGAACGGTGGTGGCGCGGGTCTTCTTGGATTGCATGCGCGCAGCTTACCGCGTTCGCAGCGTCGCGCGAGGGTGAGCCTTGTCGTAAACCGCCATCAAGTGGTCAATGTCCACCTGGGCGTAGCGCTGCGTGGTGCGCAGGCTGGCGTGGCCAAGCATTTCCTGGATGGAACGCAGGTCCGCACCTTCCCCAAGCAAATGCGTCGCGAAGCTGTGGCGTAGGGCGTGCGGCGATACGCGCTTGACCGCATTTTCGCACTCGCGACGGTCGAGCTTGCGCCGAGCCTCTCGGTCGCCCATGCGCAAGCCTCGTCGGGAAAGAAACAACGCCTGCGTATCCACGGGCCTTCCCTGCGCGAGGGTCTGCGCAATCAAGGCGGCGCGCGGAGGCAGGTATTCGCCGAGCGCCTGCCACGCCTTGCCCCCGGCGGGCACGATGCGGTCCTTGCGGCCCTTACCTTCGCGCACGGTGATGGTGGCGCCGCCGCCCTCCGCCACCACGTCGCCGAGGTCGAGATGGCACGCCTCTGAAATGCGCAGGCCGCTCGCGTAGAGCACCTCGAACAGCGCCTGATCGCGCGTCCGCTCGAAATTCGTGTGCACTTTTCCAGGTTTGCCGTCGAGCAGTCGGGTCGCCTCATCCTTGCCGAGAAATTGAGGCAAGCGCTGGGCGCGCTTGGGTCCCCGCAGCCCGGCGAGCGGATTGCTGGCGATGATCTTGCGCCGCACGAGCAGTCGGAAGAAGGTGCGCAGCGACGAAAGCTTGCGACCCATGGTCGCAGGATCGTTTTTTCCGTGAAGCCCAGCCAGAAATGAGCGGCAGGCGATGATGTCGAGCTGGGCTACTGGTAGCTCGCCCGCTTCGCCCAACTCTTCACCGCGGCGCGCCCGCACGAAGATCAAGAACTCCTCGAGATCGGCAAGGTAGGCACGCACCGTATGCGGTGACGAGCGCTTCTCGCTTTCCAGATGTTGGCGAAACAGCGAGACGAAGGAGCTCATGCAAGGTTCAGGATAGCTGGAAGACGAGGGAGGCGCGAATAACCGGAGCCGGAGCCGGCCACGGCCACCGGATCCGGTCCTAGGACGCCTTCACGGTGGGCTCGGACTCGCCATCTTCGGGTTCGGCGGTGTAGCCGCAACCTTCGGCGATGCAGCGCAGGCGCGTGCCCGAGCGCAGCACTTTCTGGACGATGAACGGCGCTCCGCAGAGCGGACACGGCTTGGGCAAGGGGCGATCCCACGAAACGAAATCGCACTTCGACTTGGCGTAGTTCGAACAACCGAAGAACACCTTGCCTCGCCGCGAGCGCTTCTCCGACAAATACCCGCCGCAGTCGGGCTTCGGGCAGGCCACGCCGAGCGAAACCGGGCTTGTGGTCTTGCACTCGGGGTAGCGCGAGCACGCCAGGAATTCGCCGAATCGCCCGCGCCGCACGACCATCGGCGAGGTACAAGTCGGGCAAATCTGGTCCGACGGACGCGTGGTCGGCCGCACGGTCAAGGTGCCGTCGGCGTTACGGGTGTATTCCTTGGTGTTGCGGCAGTCAGGATAGCCGGTGCATGCCAGGAAGTAGCCGTTGCGACCCCACTTGATGACCATGGGCTTGCCGCACTTCTCGCAGACCTCTTCCGTGGGCTCTTCTTCGCGCTTGAGGTCGCGCATCTCGACCTTGGCGCGGTCGAGATCGCGTTCGAAGGGAGCGTAGAAGTCCTTGAGCAGCTTAATCCAATCGGCGGAGCCTTCCTCGACCTCGTCGAGTTGCTCTTCCATTTGCGCCGTGAAATCGGTGTTGAGGATGTCGGGGAAGCTCTTGACCAGAAGCCCGTTCACCACCACGCCAAGCTCGNNCAGCTCGCGCACCAAGGTCGCCTCCGAGAAGCGCGGCGGGGGTTGCGTGAAATGCTGCTCGGGCTTCTCGCCGACCAAGCGCAAGACCTCGCCCTGCTTCACGTCGGGCAGGCTGCCGCTGCCTTCCTCTTCGGATGCCGCGTCTTCCATGGATTCGGCGTAGACCTCGAGGAATCCCGGAAACCGCATCACTTGCCCGTTCGCCCGCAAGCCAACCCGGCCTGCCTCAATGTCGATCGCCGTCTGATCAAAAATCGCCGGTGCCATTTGGCAAGCCACGAATCGGTTCCATATCAGCGTGTAGAGCTTGATCAGGTCCTCAGTTTCGCGGGCGTCCCGTCCCGCCCCGGCGGCAGTCAAGAGAGACCGCACGCGGNNCGGATGGCCTCGTGCGCGTCCTGGGCGCTCTTCTTCGACTTGAAGATGTTGGGCTCGGCAGGCAAGTGCGCCGGGCTGAAGCGGCTCGCGATCTGGGTGCGGACCTCTTTGACCGCATCGTCGGAAATGCGGGTCGAGTCAGTTCGCATGTACGTGATGAGACCCGTCGGTCCTTCGGCTCCGAGGTCGACACCTTCGTAGAGCCGTTGCGCGAGGCCCATGGTTCGCTTGGGCGAGAAGCGCAGCTTGCTGGACGCTTCCTGCTGCAGTCGCGAGGTGATGAACGGCGCCGGCGGATTCTTGCGCCGCTCTTTGCGCTCCACCGACGCCACCTTGAGCGCGGATTTCCGGATCAGCTCGAGGGCTTCCTGCGCCTGTCCTTCGTGGACCAGCGACGGCTTTTCCCCGTCGACCTTCACCACGCGAGCGGCAAAAGGCGGCGGAGCCTGCCCCTCGACCTCGACTTCGACCGTCCAGTATTCCTCGGTCTGGAAGGCCTTGATCTCTTCTTCGCGCTCGACCAGCACACGCACGGCGACCGACTGCACACGGCCCGCCGACAATCCACGCCTGACCTTCGTCCACAAAATCGGGCTGATTTGGTAGCCGACCAGCCGATCGAGAACCCGCCGCGCCTGTTGCGATTCGTACTTCTTCAGATCCAGCTCAAGGGGATGCTGGATGGCTTCCAGAACCGCCTTCTTCGTGATTTCGTTGAAAAGTACACGGTGGATGTTGCCGTTGCACGGCCGGATCTCGTCGGCGATGTGCCAGGCAATCGCCTCCCCTTCGCGATCGGGGTCAGGCGCCAGCAGCACCCGCGCCGCCTTCTTCGCCGCCGCCTTGATTTCCGCGATCACCTTTTTCTTGGTGTCGATGACGACGTACTCGGGCTGGAAGTCGTTGGCGATGTCGATGCCGATCGACGCCTTGGGCAAGTCCTTGACGTGCCCGACCGAGGCCTTCACCTCGAAACCGGGGCCGAGGTACTTCTTGATCGTGCTGGCCTTTGCTGGCGACTCGACGATGACAAGAGTTCCACCCACGCCCTTCCTGCTGGCTGTCTTCTTCGCCTTGGGCGTTTGGGGGATTGCGGTTTCTTCCGCCGCTGCCTCCTTGGCCTTCTTCGCAGATTTCGCGCGGGGTTTCGCCTTTGCAGGCGTCGTTGGCCGGGGACTCTGTTCGACGGAAGGCTCCGAGGACCCTTCTTCGGACCCTGCCTGGGCCCCTATCTTAGTACTCACGTCCGATGACCTCGTAGGTGTTGCCGGCAGCGCGCTTCACGAAACCTTCCAGCTCCGCTTCCGCGAGAGCTGCCAGGAGGGAAGGTAGCGCCATTCCCAGGTGCTTGCACAAATCGGCAGGTGAATTCAATCCAGGTTGGATGGCGTCAAGAATGGCTGCAAACCGATCCGGTGCGCCCGGCGCCGTCGCAGACGGAGCATATTCCCCAGCCAAAGCACGCAGAACATCATCCGCCGACGCAGCGGGCAGCGCACGGCCCGAACGCACGAGGGCATCCGTGCCGGGGCTGCCGGGAACGGAAAAAAGCGGCCGGCTGAAGGTCCGCGCCAACCGCGCTGTGATGAGGGCGCCCGAGCGGAAAGCGGCCTCGACGATGATGACCGCCTGGGCCAAGCCCGCGATGAGCCGGTTGCGGGCAGGGAATTGACCACGTCGTGGTGGCGTCCCCGGCGAGTACTCGGACAGGAGGCCACCGCTGGCGACGATGCGACCAAAGAGATCCCGGTGGCGATCCGGGTACACCACGTCGGTGCCGCACCCAAGTACCGCAAACGTCGGCGCACTCTCCGCAAGCGCACCTTCGTGAGCGGCAGCATCAATGCCAAAGGCACCGCCAGAAACGATGGCGGCGCCGGTTCGAGCAAGCCCGCGGGCAATTTCGGAGGCTCGATTGCAGCCGGCCCGGGTGGCTGCGCGAGCGCCCACCACCGCAAAGAGGCGCTCTGCCGGTGCGGGAAGCCGGCCTCGGCACCAGAGAAAGTCAGGCGGTGAAGGAATTAGACGGAGTGCCGTGGGAAACCGAGCATCGTCAGCGGCAACCCGGCTTTGTCCCGCGCCATCCACGCGGACGTCCTGCGAAGCTTGTGAGAAAGCCATCCAAGACCTTCTCGGCAGGATCCCTTCAGGGTTGCTTACGAGCTGCATCGGGTGCGCAAGCTGATAGCGCCGGACCCAAAGAAGATCAAGCACTTGTAGATAACTGCCCGAGATCCAAGGCGACAAGTCAGAAGGCGCGATGCGCCAAAGGAGACGTAGTTGCGGGTGCGGAGCCTGCTGGCTTGGCTGTGCCGCAGAGCCGGCACTTGGGACGCCCGCCAACCGCCCTTCCCCCCTTCGGCCGCGCCCCTGCGCAGCTCCGCATCACAGGAGGGTCCACCCTCCCAGGGTTCCCATTACGTCTAGTGTCCCTTCCGCATTTCGGTCAGCTCGCCCACCTTCAATTCCTTGCTGCTCCGGGCGATCCAAGCCACGGATGCGTCGTCGCGAACGTCAACGACAAGAATCTCTCCGACGACTTCCTTGGGCGACTGGGGATCGTGGATTTCCCACTGTTCCAATCTGGCGCGATAGCCGTCGCCGCGCCGGA
>PMLH01000379.1 GCA_003159055.1 Myxococcales bacterium | reverse complement strand
GTAGTCTGCTACCTCTTCGCGATCGAAGGTCCGGGTCGATTCTCGTGAGCGGTGCATGGAATGCGGGGCGTGTCGGATGCACTGTCCACGCCAGGCGCTCGACGAGATCCACCCCATGGCCCTCCGCGAACACGTTCGACGAGCCGGACGGCGGGATGGGTGAAGAACGACTGAAACCTGCCAGTGGCTCTCGTCACCGCGTGCTGGTGCGGTCCCAGTGCGGCGGCGCAGGGCCGGGTCGACTTGCTCGGGGCGGTTGGTGGTGGCGAGGACGAATGACTGGCACGGGTGGAATGACGGGCAACGTCCCCTTGGTGTCATCGATAAAGCGTTGAGGAAGTACTTGCCCCTGCAACGGCGAGGTCCACGAGGGGCAGCACCAAGCCATCATCGACCATGTTACCTATCGCCTATCGCCGAGTCCAAAACCTGCTGGACGAGCGCAGCACAGAGCGCACCCAGTGGGGCCGGAATCCCGAGTACATTCTGACCGGCATCATTAGATGCGCGCTGTGCGGCCAGGCGTACACGCCCGCGTCCACGCGCCGGGGGGAGACGCGAATACCGCTACTACCGTCGCTCGACACGCGGCAAGCAAGGCACCGACGTCTGCGCGGCGGGCCCGCTGCCCGCGCAGGCCATTGAGGACTTCGTAGTGGAGAGCGTCTGCGCCGCCCTCGCCGACGGTACCCTGGCCGCGGGCATTACCCCAATGCTGAAGGTGAACCTAGCCGACCAGCCGAGGCTGTGGATGGGGTGGAGTTGATCAGCGAGAGGGCGTTGCGAGACGTGCCGAGCGGGTTACCAGGCGAGCTGCTGCCGACAAGAAGTTGAGGAGCAAGGTGCGGCTCGCGAGCAAGCCCGAGTAGGCGAATCGCGGCGCGGACAGTCGAAAATGTAGCAGCCGATAATGGGCTAGCGTTTTCTGAAACGAAATTGATCTCTGCAGAAAACACGTGTGGTTGCAGGGAGATGGACGCCAGAGAGCAGTTGAGAGCGACGTTGGGGGATGTTCGTCTAAAGGGGAGAACGGGGAGCCGAGTTCGTGGCCCGCGAACTATTCGTCGCCGCTGGTTGACAGCGCAACTCCGCGGCGGTCGACGCGGCCGAAGCGAGAAATGCCCTTGTTTCGCAGGGGTTTGCGCGATCGCCTCGGAAAGCCGAAAAGCGCGACGAAAATGCCGAGATCCGTCAAGAGGGCGATCGCGGTCGTGGACGGGGCGAAAATGAGCTTCCAGAGAGCCGAGACGGGCGAGAGACGCGTCATTTGGTTAACAGGATCGCCGATTTGCGATCGCGTCGTGGTTTACAGCTTGAGACTCTCGCTATCCAAAGGCGCCTCTCCAAGGGAGCACTGCCGCGACTTGCCCTCCACGTTTCCTGGAAACGTGACGATGCCTTGTTCGACAGCATGTTCTCATTGAAATGCGCCTTGAACACAAGTCGTCTACATACATGGTTCGCACTCTCCCTTCTGCTCGCGGCAGGTTGCGGGGAACGAAAAGGGATCGCAATCGCATCACAAGGCGGTGCGTGCGGCCAAGTCCCGGAAGTAGCCGGAGCAGGCGGCGTTGGTGGCAGCGATGCCGGGGCCGAGGGCGGGGCGCAAGCGACAGGCAAGGAAATCGTTCGGCTCTGCCGAGATGCCGCAGGCTGCGTCCCCCGGGAAACTGACGCAGGCCCCATGCGTGGGTCGCCCTTCAACTAGTGGGTGTGGTGATCATGGTCGGTTGTGGGAAAGCGGACGCGAGAAGGGATGCGGAAGCCGTCGGCTGGGGCAACGATTACGGTAGCGACGATAGTAGCAGCAGAGAGCAAGATGGCGCTCCCGTTACCGACGGCGATTCAAGAGAGAGCCCCGCTACCGATTCACCAACCGACAGCCTACATTCGCTTGGCGAGGTCCAACGGTGACATGCACGGGCAAGAACGCGACGTCAGCCATCGGGGTTCTGGTCTCGGCTTTCTGCCTTTCTACCCCGGCCTGCATGTCCCGTAAGGACACCCGAGGGCCGGAGGCTATCGACGCCGCCGTCGTCGACGGCGAAGTGGCTCGATGGGTTCGTGCCCAGCCAGACCTCGTTGCAGTGTGGGATGCGCTTGGCTTTGCACGGGAGCTCCTCACCTTGGAGACCCGTCGATGCCTCGACAGCGCTGACGACTTGTTCGGCGCGCCCAGCGATGCCGAGATCGGCCACAAAGCCAATGAACCCTATCTCGTATCAGGCCGCATTATTGACGGCGCTTCCTTGCGCCGCTGTGCTCAGATTGGCGAAGAAGAAATTCGAACAAATCGAATGGAGAAGCGCCAGCGAGACCTCGAGGGACATCTTTCCGACGGAACCCAGCGGTGGCTTGGCGCCGTTTTGGGCTATCGCATGATTCTCGCGGAGAATGCGAACGACAAGGCAAGAACCGAAATCGCGACGCACCGAAGGAACGTCCGCAACAACGGCCCGAGGGAGAGGGCTTCGATCCGAAGATTCCGACAACAGATACAAATGGAAAATGGAGTCATTGCGCGGCTCACACAGCGCGCCAAGGACAACCAAGTCGATATCCTCGATCGCAAAGACGCCCGAATTCGCCGTGTACAGGACTGTGTTGATGCGGCCTACGACCACGACCTGCGCGACAGCATCACGGAATCAGACATCAACGCAGTCGTGAGCGCCGCTCCCTCGTTCGCAGTGGAGGGGCAAGACTGCTTGTGGATTCTCATCTTCCTGCGAGAGATCACTCGGGAGTAGCGGCTCGCCCGTATCTTCCGGGGTACTCCTCAATCCCTGCGTTTTCCGTTGGCGAATGTCGATGGACCACTACACCAGGGCACGCGCGCCAAAAGGCCGGACGAAAGGTCCGCGAAAGATCTCCCGTGACCCGCGAGGTCCGGTTTGCGGCGTATCGGGCGTAAGCTGCGCGAGAAACACGGATTTGTCGACGTCGTCAGGCAACTTGAAGCGGGCTTCGACCCTAGCGGCTGCGCTACCGTCGACCGCCAGGCGTTCCACTTCCATGTGCCCCGCAAGAGCGGCGGGAGGGCGTAGGTCCAGCGCCTGGCCGGCCTCTTTGTGGGCATCGAGCCAGCGCAAACCATCCCGGTCGCGCACCGCCAGCCGCATGCTGGTGTCTTGGTCAATAGTCACGGTCAACGTTTTCGTCCGTGCCAGGTCGAAGAGCGTGCGCTCGCCATCGCCGTTCGGCCCACGCGCGAACACCTTGGGGCGGTAGAGCGGATTCTTGATCTCGGCCGCCGCAGTGTCGACAAATGCGGCCAGCTCTTCGTAACTGACTCGGCCGTCGTGGTTGGCGTCCGCCGCACCCATCAGCCCCGAACGCACGGTGTGGCTGAACACCCCCGACTGCAGCTCGGACCACTCGAAGACCTCAGCTTCCGCGCTGGTCGAGAGAAACACGCCCACGTTGGGCAACCTGCGCGCCAGTTTCTCGGCCGCATCGCGGGGCGTGGCGAAGCGTCGGCCGCCCGGCTTGCGCGGATTGACCACGAAGAAGGAATTGCAGCTATCGAGAATGACGTGGGCCTCGTCGGCGCCGATGCGGCGCAAGAGGGCGTCGAGATCGTCAGAGGTAAAGGCGCCATCGGCGATCTCGAGAAAGCCGCGGCCCGCGTCCACATCGCCGGTCGAGCGCGGGACCGCGATTGCTGGCGACCACAAGAACCAGCGTGGTGGAAGGTTTGGCCAGGGTGGCCGCGAGAGCCGGGCTGGCCAGGAAGAATGTGGGTAGCAGCACGATGGCTTTCACGGCTTTTCCTGACTGGGCGCCGCCGGAGCAGGCACAACACGCAGGGACAAGCTCTCGACGCGCGCGGTGGGAAAGCGGGTGCGCAGGCTGGCGAGGCTTCTTTCGGGAACGGGCAGCGACTCGATGCGCGTGACATGGAGCTGCTCGCGCGAAATGAAGGTCACGAGCTCCATGGATCCGGCAGGAAGATCGTCGAGCATCACCGAATCAGGAAGAACCTTTTTCATTTGCAGGGGATCCAGGCGAACTGCCGCCGGATCGGTTTTGGCATCCTGGAAGCCGGGGTAGGCCCAATGAAGCTCGCCACGAGCGTCGATCGCGAAAACCAGCAAGTAGGCCGCAGCCGCATCGATGTTGTGGTAGCTGGCCACCATGGCCGTGGCGGGCGAAAGCGTCGCACCAGATTCTAGCTTGCGGGGCGAAGACTCGATGGCCCAGACCTCGACTCCCACTTTCTGCGTCCAGGGAACACGGTGGCCTCGGGCCCTGAAGCTCCCGCGATCGCCGCCGGTGAACGGCACGATCAGGAAGGTCGCCAGCGCGGCCGCCGCCAATGCCCCGCCCGCGAACGCCCAGCCTGGCCAGCCGAATCGGCGCGACGGCCGCTCGACGTTCTCAAGTTTGCGCATCACGGATTGAACCGCATGCGCGGAAACAGGCACCGCGGCCGCCAGATCGCGCATCAGCTGGCGCTGCATTTCCAGCTCATGCGCGCAGGGCGAGCAGCCACTGGCATGGGCCCGCAATTCGGCGGCACGGTTTTCCGTGGCTTCCCCGTCGATGAGACATAGCCACTCCTGATGGCTTGGACAGGTGCTGTTCATGGCGAAATGCCTCCAACGAGATCGCTGCGCAGCCGCTCCATGGCCAAGCGGACGCGCGAACGCGTCGTGGATTCAGAGCAACCCAGGATGCGGGCGACGTCCGGGTAGTCGAGTCCCTGGTCGAAACGGAGCAAGACCGCCTCGCGCAGCTTGGTGGAAAGCCCGAGCAGGGCCGCCTGCACCCTGCGCTGGCGTTCTCGTTCGAGCGCATCAAGCTGATCGGGCGGACACACGCCAGCAACAAGGCCATCGATCCCGACGTCCAAGTCGCGGCGACGGCGACGACTGTCGTCGCGCAGGCGGTTGAGGCAGCGATGTCGGGCCAGCGTGAACAGGAAAACCACGAACTTGCCTTGCGGGCGGTAGCGCGTGCGCCGAAGCCAGACTTGGAGAAAGATCTCCTGGGCTCANNAGGAGAAAGATCTCCTGGGCCAGCTCCTCTGCGGTAGAGAGCAGGCCGACGAATTTGGCGCAGTACTTCGTTACCCTTGGCATCTAGCGGCTGACCAATACGGCGAAGGCGGACCTGGCCCCTCCGGCGGCCAATGCCATGAGTTGCTCGTCGTCGCCCCGGTCAAGCTCGCCGCGCTCGGAGCCCGACGAAAGACTGCGCAAGGGTGCGATGTGGGGTCGCGTGTCGCTCATGGT
>PMLH01000574.1 GCA_003159055.1 Myxococcales bacterium | reverse complement strand
ACTTTCACCACGGGCTGCTAGCTAAAACCGGCCCGCCACGCTCGCCGTCGCGCCCACGCCAGTGGAAGGCGGCGCGGGTGCGAGATAGAGGAACGCCCCGCCCACCGCAGCTGCCGCCACGCCAGCGCCGATCAGAGCGGTCGCCCACCACTTCGTCGAGCGAACGTAGGGGCAGTGGCCGTTGACGTCCTTCTCGGCGTTGGAGCAGCCAATTTCGCCGTTGTCCACGGCCATCGTCACGATACCAGCGATGAGCAAGATAGCGCCACCACCGAGCGCCGATGTCCCGGCGGTGCGGTAGGGGAACCTCGACGGAATGGCGGTCAGATCCAACTCCATCGACTCGTCGACGCCACTGACCACGGTGAAGGAACGCGCCACGGTTTCGTGGTCCGCGAGGAACATTTGCATGTGGTGTTGTCCGCCCGCGAGGTTGGTGTCGAGAGGCGTGACCCCGGCTTGCCTGCCATCCATCACCACGGCGGCGCCGGCCGGACGCGATCGGATCACGAAGCGCGCAGGAGCGCGCGATTCGACCTCGAGCCGCTCGCGCAGCGCGGAGGCCGCCAAGCCCATCTTTTCGCCTGCCTCTTCCGCGCCGCAGGTTTCGCAGCGTTCTCGATTGCTGGCCAGCACGGCCCCGGTACGGCCATTGATGATCTCGAGCACCATGGTGTAGGTCTTGCTGCTCTCAGCGACTTGCGCCGTGATGAGATAGCTTGCGGCGAGCGCGCCGGCCATTGCCGGGTAGCATGAGGCGTTCTGGCAACCAGCCAGGGCTTGGTTGGGGCCGGCCAGTTTCTGGCCGACATCTCGGTCGCGCAGGACCTCGAAGTGCGCGGCGGCGAGCCCTTGCACCAGCCGCTGCGCGAAGAGCTCCTGCAGACCCTCGGGAATTCTGCCTGCGAAACTCAGTCGAGCGATGGCTACGCGTTGGGACCCGCGCGCCTCGGTCTGGGCGCCCGCGGCTCGGACACTGCCGAACAGGACCAGGACAAGGACGAGCAGACGCTGCAAGGTCGGCATAGGACCGGCATTTTACAAAGGAACCGACGTGTTTGACACAACAACTGCTACAATCGGACAACTTCAGTCACGGAGGGCTAGCTTGAGTACGAAGCGCACTTGCCATCTCGCCTTGGGGCTGATGCTCAGTCTTTGGGCTTTCGGCTGCCAAGAGACGAATCCCGCCTATCTCGGGCATCCGCGCGATGCTTCTCTCCGAAATGACGCAACAATCTTGGGCGGCGAGCCAGACAGCCCCGGGACGCCCGACAGCCTTCCTCCAGAGCCCGATGGCAACCCTGACGGAGACCCGGATGGCAATTCCGACCTCAAGCGCCAGCCCGACCTGGCGAGACTCGACCAAGCCACCGATGCGCTTCCGGTCGTTCCCGACGGTGGTGACCTGTTCGACAGCGGTCCGTCCGACGCGCGCGATTCCCGCGATGTGCGCGGAAGTGACGAGCCCACGGTCAAGGACTTCGGCGCCGAGCCCGGGATAGCACCGGACGTCCCCCACGAGGCAGGGCCAGAGGTCCCGTACGAGGTAGGCACCGACGCCGTCGATGCTCCATCATCGGACGGGCCACTCGAAGCTGACACGCCAGTGGGGGACGACGCCGCCTTGGATCTCGGTGGGGCATTCGACGTAGCGGTCGACTCGTCCCCTGGCTGCCCGGAGGGCACAACGGAGATTTGTGCGAGGCCGGGCAACCCGCTGGTCGGTGCGTGCCGGACGGGTGAGCATACTTGTACGGGGGGCGTGTGGAGCCCATGCTCGGACGTCATGCCGGCCGCGGAGGAGTGCAACGGGCTCGACGACAACTGCAACGGCGCGATCGACGAGGGCTGCGTAAACGATTGCATCGCGGTTTGCCAGAGCTGCGGCGACGCCTCCGCCGATGGCTCGACCGGTCAACCGTTCACGACCATCGAAGCGGCGATTGCTACGGTTGGGCAGGTCGACGGTGGCTCGCGCACCCGCATCTGCGTCGCGGGGGGCACTTCCTGCAGCGAAGCCGCCACCTACCAGATCCATGGTCCGCTGAACATCACCGACGGGGCAATCGTTCAAGGTGGCTACGCCTTGACTGCGACCGGATTGGTCTATTGTGACGTGACGTCGCAGCCAAAGACCACCATCGAGTTCATGGACCTCGACCAAGGGGTTGAATTCCAGCAAGGCGTCGGCAGTGCCGAGCTGAGTGGGTTCGTCATCAAGCGCTTCTCCGACCAGGGCGGCGTTGGCACGTCCAATCCCGACATCGCGGGCGTGGTCGTCGACGGCGGGAAGAACGTGTCGCTGAGCCGCATCTTCATCACCGACGAGCCGACTGGCGCGAGCACGTATGGTGTTCGCATCACCTCGGGCGGACAGTCGACCATCATCGGTTCTTCGATCAACGTCGGGCAGGGGACCTCGGCGATCGGCGTCTACGTGAGCGGCGGATCGGTGGATCTGCGCAACAACTGCGACGTCTTGGTTGCCGGCACTTGCACCAGCGTCTGCAGCGATGCGGGCGCGGTTCTTGGCATCCGTGGGCGCGCGACCACTGACACCCCCGATGGCGGAGCCGAATCGTGGGCAGTCGTCATTGGCAACGCGGACACGGCGGCGTCGACCCTGGTGGGCAACATGCTTTGTGGCGGTGTCAGCGAAGGCGGGGTGCCAAGCGCAGGTGCGCCGTCGCTTGGCTGCGCTGGCGCCGGATGCCCGCGCTAGCAACCATCAATCCGCGGCCCGGCTATTGCTTGACGCTTTCGAGGGCGTCGGCGCCGGTTCGCCTTGCCTTTGCCTCTTTGCTGCCCGCGGCCGGGCGGCTCTCGCGCTCGGCGACCACGGCTTGGTCGATCCGCGCGCGCCATTTGCCAACGTCTTTGTGGCCAGGGTAGCGCCGAATCAGTTCGCGGTAGGTACGAGCCGCCGCATTCCAGCTTTGCTCGGCAAATAGCCGGTCGGCCCTGCGCACGCTTTCGTCGAGGGAGGGTGTTGCGCCTTGGCCCTTGGCCATCCCTTCGTCGCGGTCCACCTCGTCGTCCGCTTGTGGCGACGCCTCTTTGTCGGCGGTCTGCTTGGCGACGGAGTTTGGCCTGTGGGCGGCCCCGGCCGTCGGGACCGCTGGCGCGGTAGCCATGACCGCTGGGGCTGGCGCTGGGGCGGCAGCGCGGGAGCGGGAGAGCGGACGCTCCGCCACTTCCGCTGCGGGCGAATCGTCCGACATGATGTAGTCCTTGGTTTTGGTCGGCGCTGCCGCCGGAGCTGACATGCCGCTTGGCGAAGGTGCGGACCTCGCTGCTGGGGCGTGGACGACCGCATTGGCTTTTCCCGTGATTGGCTGGGCCGCTGCTGGCGCGGGCTCGGGCGCAACCTGTTGCTTTGGGGCGCGGGCTTCCACTTTGCGATCGGTTTCACCCAGCAAGTTGTCGAGGTGTCTGGAGGCAACGCCGCCAGGTCCCGCGCCTTCCTTCATTGGGGCTCGTCGCACCTCGCTGGGACGCGGCGGTTCGGGTGCCTTTGCGGCTGCGCTCGGGGCGGGGCGGGGCGGCGGCGGTTCGGCGAATCGCTTTTCGTCAGCCGCGCGGGACGCATTTCCGTCGTGCCACAGACCGCTCAAGGGATCGCCGTCGAGCTTCTTCTTCTGTCGAATCGGTACTGTCTCGGACGGCTTCTCGGCATGGGCCACGCCCGAGACCGCCCGGTCAAGTCGCAGACCGCCCAGACCCTTGGCGGGCTCTTCTCGCTGGCCAGTCGCCAATTCTGATGGCCGGGCGCCGCCGAAGCCTCCGCGCGTGCCTGCCTTCTTTCTCACCGCCAAGGGTTCGGGTTCTTGTGCCTTGGCTTTGGCGTGCTCGATCTCGGCGGCCGGTTGTTCCGTCGCCGGTGCGAGGCCCGGCGTCGGCGGTTCGGAGGGCGGCTCGGCGCTCTCGGCAATAGACTGCGGTCGCTGGCCCGGGAGCACCTCCGGGTTCTTGAGGACGCGAACCAGAAACACGACCGTTGCTACCGACGCCGCGCCGAAGGCTGGCAATAGCCAGGACGTTCGCAACAGCCTAGCGAAAAAGCCCAGCTCCGGTTCGGGCCGCAAGGTCGCGCGCGCAGGCTGGGCCTTCTTCGTCGCCGTCGCCATCCTCGCAGCTGCCAGCTTTGCGGCTTCCATCACCGCGCTGTGGACCCGCGCGGGCGGCTCCTGGGCAAGCGGTCCCGACAAGGCCACGCGTGCGTTGCCCAGGGTTTTGCGGTAGCTGGCGACGTCGGCCGCGCAGGCGAGGCAGCCGTGCAGGTGCTCTGCGAAAGCGGCACGCACCTCGGGCGACATTTCGTCGTACAGGAAGTCGACCAGATGCTCTTTGACGCTGTTGCAGTTCATCTAGACGCTCCCCATGGCAACAGTGTCCGTCTGCTCGGAGAATTCGCCCAAAGCTGCGCGCAGGCGTTCCAGGGCGTAGCGCATGCGGCTTTTTACGGTGGGTTCGCTGGACTTGGTCGCAGCCGCGATTTCCGCGAAGGACATGTCCATCACTTCGCGCATCAGGAAGACCTCGCGCTGTTCGAGTGGCAGCTCGGCCACCGCGCGGTCGACCCGGTCTGCGATTTCGCGATTCATGGCTGCCTTCTCCGCGTTGGGGTCCGATCCGGCGATCTTGTCGATGCGGTGTGGGCCGGATTCGTCACGGTTGGGTCCTGGCGTCTGGTCAAGCGAGTCGGCCTTGCGAAGCGCTCCGCGCCTGGCGTTGTCGGTGCACAGGTTGCGCGCGATTGTGTAAAGCCAAGTCGAGAATTTGGCAGAAGCTTCCCACTCCGCCGCGTTTTTCACGATGCGCAGGAAGACCTCCTGCAAGAGGTCTTCCGCCGTCGCCGAATCGGTCACGAACCGCCTGACGAAGTTCCACAAACGCTTCTCATGGCGAGCGACCAGTTCGGCGAAAGCTGCGACGTCGCCTTGTTGGTACGCTGCCATGAGAGCTTCATCCGTCATCCAGGCGTGGAGTCTACAGTCGGCAACCGACCAGAGACAATCAGTAGCGCTGCCAACCGGCCGGCGGCGAGGCGTAGCGGCGGGGGGAAACCGGAAACGGGTCTGCCGTGCGGCGAAGGTCGCCATCGCTCGGCCACGGGTAGATGCCGTCGACGTTGACGCCCATGGTGACGAGGCCGTCGTGGTCGTTGTAGCGCATGCCGAGAATCACTGACGGGTTCGAGGTATTGGCGCGCACGAATTCGACTTGCTGGATGTTCGAGCTGACCGCTTCACCGAACTCGGTGCCGAGGCCCGGGCGTTCGCGGCGCATGGCCCCGTCGCCTGCGGCCGACTTGCTGCGCGACGCGCTGGTGCTGCCGAGCTCGCTGGGGCTCGCTTGGGGCTCGGCGGCTGGTGCTGGGGCTGCCGAATCGGCCGCACCCTTCTTCGCGCCTGCCGGGGCGTTGCGATAGCTGAATTCGCCGTCGTGGTAGTCAATGCAGCAGGGGGGGGAAACCGGGATCGGCCGCGGTTGGTAGACACGCTCCGGGAAGACTGCCACACCGATCACGCCGACCTCGCGTGCGTTGCCCATTCGGGCGGCATAGGAATCCGCCACCGATGAGAAGCGGAAGGCGGCAGCGTGCGATTCCGACAACCGCCAGCCGTCGATGTCGACTTGGCCCCAGGCGGGAACCAGGTAGCCGCGCTTGTTGCGGAAGTCTCCGGCTTTTCCGTCGACGACGTCGCGCCCATCGACCGTGACAACCGCTTCGATGCGGCGGCCGCTGTGGTTGAGCACACGGATCACGTAGCGCTCGCCGGTGTGGCCAAGCACGTAGGTTTCTCCGTCATGCCAGAAGTTGGGGGCGGGCGAGCCGTCCACCAGAACCTCGACCTCGTACCCGCCTGCGCTGGCGCGCAACGGCCGGCTTTCGGCGTTGCGAGCAGGCGCGGCGCACGCCACAAGTCCCGCGACAAGAATGGCGAAACGGGAATAACGCGGGATGGATGCGGACGACTTGGCGATGTTCTTCTTCATGACGACCTCCGGCCTGGTTGAACGCGGGAGGAAGCAAAAAGATCTATCCAGAAGCCGAGGGAACGGCCTGTGCTATACAAGCCCGCCAGTGTCAGACCCAGCGCAAGAAGACGAAAATCCCCCGACAACCGCCGTCCAGGTGGCCGGAACCGTTGCTATTTTGGGGCGGCCCAACGTGGGCAAGTCGACGCTGCTCAACGCGATCGTCGGCGAGAAGCTCGCCATCGTGACGCCCAAGCCCCAGACCACGCGCAACCGTATCGTCGGTGTGTGGAATGGATCCTCGACGCTTGCGCTCGACGATCCGCGCGGCGCGGGCCGGTCGGCCAACGGACAAATTGTCTTCGTGGACACGCCAGGCGTGCACGTCGCGCGCTCGAAGCTGAACCGATTCATGGTGCGCGAGGCGATGGGAGCCATCGAGGAGGTGGACGCGGTGTTGATGGTGGTCGAGGCCCACGAGAAGGCGGCGGCCCTGGCGCCCTCGGCAAAGCTGCCGGAGGCCGAGACCTGGATCCTCGAACGCCTGACCCAGACCGGGAGGAAGGCGGTCTTGTGCCTCAACAAGGTCGACAAGGTTGGCGACAAGGGGCAGATCCTGCCGCTCATCGAATGGTGGGGCAGGACGGGCAAGTTTTCCGCGGTCGTGCCCACCTGCGCGACCCGAAAAAAGGGCTTGGACGGACTGATCAAAGAGCTCTTGCGGCTGTTGCCGGAAGGCGCGCCGCTGTACGGGCCGGACGTTCTCACCGACCGGACCGAACGATTCCTGGCCGGCGAGCTTGTGCGCGAGCAACTCTTTCTTCGCCTCAACCAAGAGCTTCCCTACGCGACGGCGGTGAGAGTGGAAAACTGGAATGAGCGGGAGAAGGGCGACGTGGTGATCGACGCCAGTATCGTGGTCGATCGGGAAAGCCAGAAAGCCATCGTGGTCGGCAAGGGCGGCGCCATGATCCGCGACGTCGGCATGGCCGCGCGCAAGGAAATTACCGAATTTCTCGGCCGCCCGGTGCACTTGCGCCTAAACGTGCGGGTCGAGGAAGGCTGGACCTCGTCGCCCGAGGGGCTGGCTGGGCTGGGCTATGGCGAGGAAGAGCCGTGAGCAGACCGGAGCCGCTCGACGCCGAATCCCAGAAGCTGCCCTTGTTGTCGTTGGTCGGGCGTCCGAACGTCGGAAAATCGTCGCTGTTCAACCGTCTGGTCGGCGGTCGTCCAGCTCTCGTCGAGGACATGCCCGGCGTGACCAGGGATCGCCGTTACGGGGTTTGCTCGTGGGGCAGGGTGAAGTTTCGTGTCGTCGACACCGGTGGCCTCGACCCGAACGCTCACGGCATTCTGGCCGCCATGCGCTCGCAGACCCTGCGTGCCGTCGACGATGCCGCGGTTCTGGTATTTGTGCTCGACGCCGCCGAAGGGGTGACCGCAGTCGACGAGGACGTGGCGGACCTGCTCAGGCGCACGGGCAAGCCGATTCTGGTGGCCGTCAACAAGGTTGACTCCTCGCTGCGCGACTCGGCCGAGGCGGAAGGGTACGCGCTCGGATTTTCCCAGGTGTTCGGCGTGTCGGCCACCCACGGTCGCGGCATCGGCGAGTTGCTGGACGCCGCGGTGCTGGCGATGGGAGGTGACGCGCAGCCCGGGCAGGACGCCGAGATCGGCGGTCAGACCGGCGAGGACGCGGCTCTGGTTGGCGAGCCTGCGCCACCGATTCGCATCGCCTTCGTGGGCAAGCCCAACGCCGGCAAGTCCTCGCTCGTGAACCGATTGCTTGGCGAAGAGCGCGTGCTGGTCCATGACCAACCTGGCACCACGCGGGATCCGATCGACACGCCGTTTCGGGCAGGCGATCGCGAGTTCGTCCTTGTCGACACAGCCGGGCTTCGTCGCCGACGCGCCATCGACACCCAGACCGAAGCCGTGGCCGCCAAGATGGCGCGCGACCAACTGGCCCGCGCGGACGTCGTCGCACTGGTAATCGACGCGGGCATCGGGGCCAGCGCCGAAGACGCCAAGCTGGCCAGCTTCATCGAAGAGTCGGGCCGCGCGGCGGTCGTGATCCTGAACAAGATGGACCTGGTCCGCCGAGCCGAAACCGATGCGCGAATCAGCGCCGCCCGAGAAGTCCTGGATTTCATCGGTTACGCTCCCTTCCTCACCATGTCCGCCAACACCGGTCGTGGAGTTGCCGCGATTCCGGAAGTCGCGGCGCGCGTGTTTCAACAATGGACGCGCAGGGTTCCGACCTCAGACCTAAACAAGAACTTTGAAGAGATCGTCGCCCGTCGCCTGCCTCCGTCCGGCCCAACCGGCAGGCATGTGAAGCTGTACTTCATCACCCAGGCTGACGTGCGGCCGCCGACCTTCTTCGTGAGCACCAACCTTCCCAAGGCCATCGGCCATCCCTACCAAAGGTACTTGGTGAACCAGCTTCGCGAAACCTACGGCTTCGAGGGCGCGCCGCTGCGGCTGGCGCTGCGTGCCCACCGCAGCAAGCGGAAGGCAATGCCCAAGCCCAAGGACTAGACCGGCGGCACTAGGCAAGCCGGACGCTATTGACCGGCATCTGAGGCTAGGGTAGCCATGAGAAGCTCGAGCGCAGTGCTCGAGGCAAGCTGCCCCTTGCACCGAAGAGGAGACACCCCATGCGTAAGTTCCTAGTTGCCGCCATCCTGACCGCGATGACCCTGCTTCCCGCCGCGGCGCGCGCGGGATTCCTCATGGAAGCTTCTCTTGGCAAGGGCTATACGGCGGCGCCCAAGGATTCTCGCGGATGGGAACAGCTGAATCTCGAGCTCGCCCCTGGCTACTCCCCGTCGCTGCCCGTGCTTTCGATGTTCCGTCTGCAGCTCGGCATCGTGATGGATTTCGCCGACAAGAAGGCGAGCACGACTGACATGGAGCTTCGGCCCATGCTCTCACTGGTTCCGCCGGTGTTTCCTCTCTACGGCCGCGTGATTGTCGGGGTGAGCCACCTGCTTGAACGCGGCGATAGCAAGCGCAAGTTTGTCTATGGCGGGGCTTTGGGGGTGAAGATCGGCTTGCCCGGGATCGCGTTTGTTCCCGCACTCGGCGTTTTTGCCGAAGTAGGACTGCTGCCGCGCACAATTGACGCGACGGCAACGGCGGCATCGGCGACAGCCTGGACGATCGAAGGCCGCGTCGGCGCCTACATCAACTTCTAGCAGCCCGTGGTGAAAGTCGGCCCGAGCCGATTGGTGTGGATTCGGGACGGATGCAAGGAGCAGCGAAGCGCCGAATACTAGAGGTATTCAAGCGAGCGGCGACGCAGCAGC
>PMLH01000545.1:214-7141 GCA_003159055.1 Myxococcales bacterium | reverse complement strand
TGTTGTTGAACAGGGAACGAAAGTCGAGATCGCTGGTCTTTCCAGACTTGCGCTCTGCACGATCGGCGCCCTGGTCGAGGAACACCAGAACAACCCCGCTGAAGGTTCCACGTTCGTCCTGAGTGGGAGCCGCTCGGACCGTGACGGGCCGTTCGCCGCCGTCCTTGGTAACCAGCAGGACGGAATCGTCGAGCGTCACCGGATGAAGCTCTCGCAGCACGCGCGCCACTGGACTTTCCACGGCGGTGCGGGTTGCTTCGTCGAGGAGGCGAAAGACCGTGCTGCAGTCTTGATGCCTGGCCTCGTTCTCGCTAAGCCCGATCAAGCGCGTGGCGACTGGATTCAGAAGATCAATGCGGCCTTGCGCATCGGTCAGGATCACGCCGTCCCTCACGCTGGCAAGAGCCGCCCGAAGGCGGCCTTCCGGCAGAGTGTCGAGACATACCCCGTCCGCTCGGTCCATGTTCATCCTCCCAGGCACAGCGCTGAGGCAAGGGAGCCCATCAGTGTAGCTAACCGAGGTATTCCGGCCAAGTCCTTCACGCCTGATGCAAACACCCCCAGCAGTGTAGGCGGATGTGTGTAACATCCGCTATCGGCCATCTTGGGCGTGCGATTCAGTGAAGGCACAAGGGCGCTTGTTCCGATTATCTTCTCTTCCGGCCCTGATAGAGTCGGTACCATCGGCATCCTATGAAGGCAGCATTACAGACGCCGGCATCGTTGCCAGGGCTCGCGCTTGGGCAGGGGGAGCGTGTGTGCGCGACGTTTCGGCCAGACTTGGATACAGAGCTTCGCTATGCGGATGGAGTGGTTGCGCTGACGTCGACGCGGATCTGTTGGCAGGGCCGCGGGGAGGCGTGGGCGGAGACACGGCTTGGGGGCAACGTCAGCCTTGAGCGCAGTGAGCACGCGGGGCTGGGAGAGCTACAACTTCGCAAAGGCGGCAAGACGGTCGCGCGTTGGTTTCATACCCTGGCGGCCGCCCAAGGCGCGATAGACCTGCTGGATGCGTTCGAGGCGCAGCGAGGGAGTGCGGAGGCTCGGCCTCGGCCGCGCGCGCCGGGGGACGAGGAAGACAGCGCCGAGCACGCGGTGACGGGGAAATTCCCGCTGCTGCGGTTGATGCGTTTTGCGCGCCCGCACTTGGGCGCGGTGCTGGTCGGCTTGCTCCTGACGTTGGCGAGCACGGCGGCGGGATTGGTTCCCCCCTATTTGACGATGCCGCTCGTCGATAAGGTGCTGGTGCCGGGGCAAGCGGGACAACTGACGCTCGAAGGTGCCTTGCCCAAGGTCCTGCTGTACTTGGGCGGCCTTGGCGCAGCCGCGGTGGTGGCTTGGCTGTTGGCGTGGGCGCAGGGCGCGCTCTTGGCATTCGTCACGGAAAAGGTCGCGGCGGATCTGCGCAATCGGACCTTCGCGCATCTGCAGAAGCTGAGCCTGGAGTACTTCGGGGGCAAGCGCACCGGCGATCTCATCGCGCGTATCAGCTCCGATACCGACCACTTGTGCTCGTTTCTGTCGGATACGCTGATCGACTTCATCACCGACGTGCTGATGATCGTCGGCACCTGCGTGGTGTTGGTCACCTTGGATCCCATGCTGGCGGTGGCGGCGATCGTTTCGTTCCCGCCGATTGCGTGGCTCATCATCCGCATCCGAGGCAAGCTGACCCACGGCTTTCTGCGCGGCGGGCGCGTGTGGTCGGCGATGACCAACATACTGGCCGACACCATTCCCGGCATTCGCGTGGTCAAGGCCTTCTCGCAAGAACGGCGCGAGATTGCGCGCTTTGCCCAGGCCAACCAGCGCATCGTCGACGTCAACAATCGCAACAACAAGCTTTGGACCTTCTTCTGGCCGCTGGTTGCGCTGCTCAATCAGATCGGCCTTCTGGTGGTGTGGGCAGTGGGCGCGCGGCAAGTGCTTGCCCACCAGGTCACGGTCGGCGTGCTCACGGCTTTCATCGCGTACATCAGTCGATTCTACACGCGGGTGGAAAGCATGAGCCGCATGCTGACCGCGACCCAGCGGGCGTCGGCGGGCGCGCAGCGTTTGTTCGAGATTCTGGATCGCGTCCCGAGCGTGCTCGACCCGAAGGATCCCTTGCCCATCGGTGACATGCGCGGGGAAATCGAGTTCGACCGGGTTTCCTTTCGCTACGGCAGCCGCCTGGTGCTGGACGACGTGAGCTTTCAGGTGGCGCCCGGGCAGATGATCGGCATCGTCGGCCACACGGGGTCGGGCAAGAGCACGGTCGCGAATCTGCTTTGCCGGTTTTACGACGTATCGGCGGGGGCGGTCTGCGTCGACGGGAAGGACATTCGTCGTCTGTCGATCGAGGCGTATCGCAAGCACATCGGCATCGTGCTGCAGGAGCCTTTCTTGTTCTTCGGCACCATCGCGGACAACGTCGGCTACGGCCAGCCCGACGCCACCGGCGCGCAGATCATCGAGGCCGCGCGGGCGGCGCGCGCGCACGAGTTCATTCTCAAGCTGCCCGAGGGCTACGATTCGCTGGTGGGCGAGCGCGGACAGTCGCTGTCGGGCGGCGAGCGCCAGCGTATCGCGATCGCGCGCGCCATCCTGGTCGACCCGCGCATCTTGGTGCTCGATGAAGCGACGTCGGCGGTCGACACGCAAACCGAGCGTGAGATCCAACGCGCCCTCGACAACGTGGTCACCGGTCGCACCACCATCGCGATCGCCCACCGCCTGAGCACCTTGCGCAAGGCGGATCTCTTGCTCGTGGTCAAGGACGGCCACCTGGTGGAACGCGGCACACACGCCGAGCTTCTGGCCAAGGATGGCGAGTACGCGCGGTTGCATCGGGCGCAGGTTTCGGCCGCAGCACGAACCGGCGCAGACGTTGATGCCGACCAGCCGGCGGTAGACGAAGAACCCGAGACCGTGGCAAGGATAGGGGCGGAGGCGTTGCTTCTCGCGGGCGATGTCGACGGCAGGCTGTGGGCCAGGCGCCGGCCGGACGGGGAGCGCGTGCGTGTGTTGCCGCGGCGGTGTTTTCCCCTGACCCGCCCCGACGGCTTTGTGTGCCTGGTTGACGAGCGCCACCATGACCGCTCTTGCATCGAAAGCCTGGACGTCCTTGATGCCGATTCGCGCGAGGCACTTCTGTCGGTACTGGCGCAAAACGAGTTCCTTCCCCGGGTCACGCGCATCGTGCGGGTCATGCATGAGGCCACCTGGTCCGATTGGCACGTCGAAACCGACCGCGGGCCGCGCACCTTCGTCGTCGATCAGGAAGACAACATCCGCCGCCTCGACGACGGCCGCCATGTGATCACCGATTCCTTCGGCATGCGCTTCCTGATCCCGACGCCCGAGAACCTGGACGCCCACAGTCGGCTGTGGCTTGGGCGGTATTCCTGATGATTCGGCGGGCCCCCCATGGTTGGCTCACCATGGGCTTGCTCCGCGGAAACCGAATGTTCACCATTCGGAATCGGACACTGGCCGAACATGTCCGCGACGAAAATCGGCGGTGCGTAGGGGACGCCTCGCCTCAGACACCAAGGTTGCCCTGAGACAGACGGGGATCTCTGGCGCGGCACCAACCTTGCAAAGGCAGGTCCTCGAGTCACCTCCAATGGCTTCCAGGAGAATTAGGAGCACAATGAACATGGGACAGTTGCCTAGAATAGTTGGTCTGATCTTTCTCGGAACGCTGGCAACCGCGGCTTGCGACGGCCATAGCGCGGCAGTCCGCGGCGGGAGCGGCGGGGCGAATGGCGGCAGCAGCGGTGGTGGCGCGACGGGTACCGGTGGCGCAAGCACTGGCGGCGCTACGGGCACCGGTGGTGCCGGCGGCAACGGCGGGGCAATCGATCCCGCCACGATATCGATTCCCGACCCCATCTCGGAATCGGAATTCAAGGCCCTGATAGCCGTGCTTGGATGCGATGCCGAGGGCCCTTGCTGTGCGGCAGCGGGCTTCCAGTACAACGCGGCCACCTGCCAGCTTCTGCTGACAGCCTCGTGGAACAACTCGCCCCCGAACACCACCTTCGACAGCGCTTCGGCAGTGGCTTGTCTGAAATGGCTGCAAGCGAAACCCGCCTGCGGGGGCCAGAATCCGGCATGCGACTCCATATACCGCGGCACCCTGCCAACCGGCGCAGCTTGCCAGTCGGACGAGGAATGCGCGCCTTCGGGAAACCTGGAGGTGAATTGCGATTCTACCGACAACGTCTGCACCACGACCAGCAGGGGGAAGTTGGGGGACACGTGTGACGAGACCTGCCTGGCCGCGGCCGAGGGCCTCACCCTGTGCTTCACCGTCTTCGAGGCGAAGGTCTATCCCGTGACTCCCTATGCACACATGGCCTGCGACCGAGCCCAGGGCCTGTTCTGCGACACCTCGATCCGTCAGTGTGCTGCGCTGAAAGGCGCGGGGGGATCCTGCACGGGAAGGTCCGATTGCGCCGTGGGCATGAACTGCGTCGTGTCCGGCACGAAGGGCACCTGCGAGCCGAATCCGACGGCGGGGCAGCCGTGCCCCAGCACTGAATCCGTTATCCTGTGCTCGTTCGATGCCTACTGCGGCTCGGATGAGGTCTGTTACACCCTGAAGGCCGCGGGCCAATCCTGCACGACCAGCGCAGAATGCCTGGGGGTCTGCGCGTCCGGGCTGTGCGTCGGCGCTTCGCGGGGCGACGCATTTGTCGGCTTGGTGTGCGGAGGGCAGAGCCTGTAGACAGAGTGTGACGGCCATGCCAACAATGCGCGAGTGGTGTCGCGATGAAGAGATTAATCCTGCTATGGATTGGCGGAATGATCGGTGGAATGCTCGGTGGTTGCGGGAGGGCGTCATCGATCCCTGTCGATAGGCCAGACGCTGGGAGCCGCGACAGTCAGGTCTCCCTGCCTGACGGGTCTCGCCTCGATGTTCCGAATGGCCCCATAGACCTCCCCGCCACTTCGCCGGAAGCCGGCAACGACTTCATCGAGGCCGGTCAACCCGACGGGATCGCTGCCGGCCTGGATCTCGATTCTTGGGACGGCTCGAACACTCCCGACGGCCAGATCGAAACCGCAGCAGCAATCGACGGTTCGCCAGGTAACTGCCTGTCCTTCACCTATCTGATTGCGGACAGCATGCCGCTCGTGACCAGCCTCGCCTTCTCCCCGGATGGACATTCCTTGGCTGCCACTCTCCAGCATTTCGGCAGCGTAATTTGGCGGCTCAGCGACGGAGCACAGGTCGGCAGTTTTAGTGACCCATGTGCTCAGGGCGGCATGAGCTCCGCTGCCTACTTCCCCGATGGGCGGGGAATCGCGGCCCTCAGCTGTGGTGCGCAGTTCACCATGTGGGGCAGTGACCTCAACAACCCCAGCCGACTCAGCGTCTTTGGCGCCTATGCCATCTCGCCCGATGGGCAGACGGTGGCAGCGGCCCAAAACCCAGTCGAGCTTTGGAGCGTCGCCAGTAACCAGAAATTGAAAAGCCTCACCGGGCACACGGGCTCAGTGACTGCCGTTGCGTTCTCGCCAGACGGCGCCGTCCTGGCGAGCGGCAGTGCCGATGCGACCGTTCGCTTGTGGGATCTCGCTTCAGGGACCGAGCTGGTTTCGCTCGCCCTGGGATCCCCGGTGCTCGCTGGCGGCGTGGCCATTTCACCCGATGGCAGCCTGGTCGCGGCCTTGTCGACGGTCGGGCTGCAATTGTGGAGCATGCTCGACCATCAGAGCGTGGGAACCATTGCGCTCGATCCTCTGGCGACCGACTTCTCCTTCACCCCGGACGGGAAATCCATCGTGGCAGGTGGTGCGAGCCTCGGCGTTTACTCGGTGGTCGATCGCAAGCTCGTCTATCAGTTGGGCGAAAGGACGTACGTTGTTGCGGTGTCTCCGGACGGAACCCGTGCGGCTGCTGCAGGTGACATGGGCAAACCAGTCAAAGTCTTCTGCCTGAGGTAGCTCTTGGCGGCCTCCTCCAGGTCGTCAGCGCGAGGTGTCCGACCACGCCAGGAATTGGCGAGTGAGATCGATGAACGCCGCACGGTCGAACGAGCCAGGTGGGACGGCTCTTTCGTAGCGAGCCTGCGTGGCGAAGAGCGTGAGCGTATCCAAGTCGGAGAAGCGCTCCGGAACCGGACAACCTTTTGCGATCAGTGCTTGCAAGAGCGTGTGGATATCGTGCGTGAACGGGTACTTGATGTTCTTCCAGGTCATCAAAGCCTTGGTAGCCTTTTCCACAGCCTGCTGGAGGTGAAGGCCAACGGTCTCGTCATTCATGGGTGGGTCGGCATTCGCGAGCACGACGGCGGCCTCGAAATCGCCTTGAGCTTTCTTTCGCAGGATTCCGGCAACCGCCTTAGACAAGGCGAACGCCTTCCCTTGAAACTTCGTGCTGGATCGTTCCGTATTCCCTCTTCCACTGGGCGAAGGAAGCTTCGTCCTCGACGACGAGATCGAGGCTCTTCCCGAAGCGCATGAGACGGCGGAGGGCGGCGGTTTCCGTCAGCCAGTTCTCGACCGGTTTCTTCTTGATCACCATGATGTCGATATCGGACTCGGGGGTGGCTTCACCGCGAGCGTAGGAACCAAAGAGGAAGGCTTGGGCGTCGAGATCTCCCAGTGCTTTCTTGACCAGCGCGCGAATTTCGGAGATCTGCAACACCCCTGCCTTGTGTCGCGCCCAGCGTGCCTTGGCTGCGCGCCGGGCGATACGCGAGCGCACTTTCGGCGCGAGCGCCCGAGACCTGGCGAGTCCGCCTAAACGCGATCGGTCCATGCAAGCAGTCTAGCTTCATAGGTAAGCATAGGCAAGCATCGCCGCGGGATGGTGGCGGGTCAGTTTGAAACGGGCAATCGGAGGCTTTGGCGGCGGAACACCATAGGCGTCAAGCGGGAGCGGCCGGTGTAGACCAACCACCCTCTCCCTTCGGGAGAGGGCCGGGGTGAGGG
>PMLH01000545.1:0-199 GCA_003159055.1 Myxococcales bacterium | reverse complement strand
CTCAAACTGACCCACTACCCGCGGGAGCGTCTCCTTGACCTCGCAGGGAGGTGTATGATCGCGGCGCACGACTTGAACAGAACCATGACAGTCGCGACACACACGCAGGCTCTGCTGTTGGCTTTGCTCCTCGGGCTTACGCCGGGCTGTCGCAAGCGTGTTTCCGCGGAGGACCAGGTCCGCGAGGCGATCGACAGTG
>PMLH01000044.1 GCA_003159055.1 Myxococcales bacterium | reverse complement strand
GGAATCGGTTGCGGCACCATACCAACGATAGCTCGAGAACCGCCGTGACCTTCGTCGACGAAATCACGGCCTCCAGATACGGCCTCGAAGACAGCGTCCATCACATTGGGCCATACCCGCCTGAATACACGCCGTCGCACCGAATCCGACGTCGCGACCACCGTAAGATCGTGCAGCAGTCTGTTCAGCGCGTCAGAGTTTTCAGTCGCCGCCCGAACGTGCCTGAGAAGCAGGTCCTGGTCTACGTCCAGGAGGACCTCGGCAACAAGTCGGTTATCCTCGTCCGAACCGTGAAAGGCCTTGTCAGCGTAGAAAACCATGCCGAGTCGATGAGCTCCAAGGAGAGCATCACGAAGCGCTGGTGCGGGCTCACGCGCGCAACAAGTCGAGCGTGCGCAGGCCGCCGCGGCAACTAGCGGGGGCACCAATCGTTCGATAAGCATATCCTGCGGAGCTAGGGTCGCCAGAGCCGCCTCGACGTCACTATCTAGCAAGTCGATGAACGGCCCTCCCAGTGCTGTGGAAGACCTCGGCAGTCGTATGGAACGCGCCGCCTGTCGAATCCCCTCGAAGACGAGCGTGTGAATGCACTTGTCCCCAAGGTAATGGCAGGGGCTTTCCCAAAACGGACGTAATGCAACGACGAGGACGTTCCGAGTCTCCTGCGACAGGCTCAAGACAAGCGCACACACAGCATCCACAGCCTGTCTGCGACGGTCATCATCGACAAGGCCGTCCGCCAACATCAGTACCCGGGGCAGACCTCGTGCGGCTGCTCGGTCAGATCCCCACGGAAAAGACGGCCGAGTGCCGGCGATCAGGTCGTCGCAGAAACGCGAGGTTGCCCTGATGACTGTGTCGACCGACCATGCGACGTCTTCCGGCGGCACATTCGCCAAACCGTTGACCAGGCTTTCGAGCGTACCTGCTGCTACCGCGGTCGGCGGGGCCATCGCATCGGGTGGACCAGCGATGGGAGGAGCCGATTCGAGCTCCCGCGCGATGGCGATGTCCGAAAGGAGGGTGGCGTTCCAGGTCGCCGGCGAGCCTACCGTGTAGAGCTGTTCAAGGCGCACAGCTTGTTGCCAGCGCTCAAGGTCTCTCCGTTCCACCGCAGAGCTTTCAACCGCGTCGGATGGAGGTTCATACGAAACGGTCCTTCTCCCATCTTCCCGTCTATGCAGGCGGAAGTGCTCCTCCTGAAAGGAGGATGCCCATCCCCTCACCTCGGCAACAAAGTCAGAGGCTCGAGGTTCATCGAAATTGATCGGCGTCTGTGCAACCGAGGTCCTTGCGACTTCGCGGGCAACCTCAACGAGTTTGCCGGCGCGCTCGTTCATCGAATTGCCAATTGCGTTAAGCGAGGAAAGTGTCGTTCTGTCGTCTGCCAAGACGGCACGTACAACGAGGAATTGGCCCAACTCGCGAAACGACCAAACTCTCCGCTCACGCCCCGGCTGAGTCTCGGGATCCGTGCCGTGGATGGGAAAACGCAGATATTCCTGCGACGCGCGCTCGAACTCGAGTTGCCAGAGTTCGAGGCTGCTAATCCACGGCGCCAGCAGTCCGAGCGGGACAACGTCTGCGTAGCGAATCAGTGTGCCGACGATAAGCCCGGGTATTGCGAGGTTCTCGCAATCCTGGAGTAGGATCGACACGACCTTCGTGAAAACGCCACCAATCGTACGAACGTCGGCGCCCGCGACGATCTCGTCGAGACTCCCTTCGACCGCCATCAACGCGCTAATGCACGGGTACGGCCCCACGGCATTTCCCCGGTACCAACGCCAGACCTGATTGTCGCCCACAAACCGGCGGGTTCCCAACTGAGGCAGGTCGATTTCCACGCCTGGGAGCCGTTCGAGCCCAGACGTTGCTGGGTCCATTACCTCGTCGCTCGCGACCCGGTAGCGCGCGGCCTGATTTAGAATCCGATTTATCACCCTGATGGCATGAGAAAAGGACGCACGAAGGAGACATCGAAACGGCCCATAGGAAGGACTCGCTGGTGGGCTTCCCCAGCCCCCAGTCCGGTGATGCGCTCGAATTCCTTCATTGAACGCAGCACGCCGGTGAAAGGGAGCCGCGTCGTCTGGCTCGGGCAGTTTGACGTAATATGCCTCCGTTAGCTCGCGAAGCAGGTCGGGGCGATGGATAGATAGCGAGAACGGCGGGATGGGCTGTTCAACACAGGGATTCAAGTCAGTTGGCACTTCACGAGCCACTGTACGAAGGGCGCCATCGGAAGACTCGTCAAGGTCTGGCCCCAAGAGGCCCAAACAACGGATCCGATGATCGTCATGCCGTCGACGGGGTTCTGCGAGCAGTTCATCCCGAACACGACAGCGAAGGGGGTGTGACTCATCTGATTTGCCACGCATGGCGAGGCCGGTGAGCCAAGCGGCAACAACCTCGTCTGCGGCATCGCGGACATCACGCGGTAGCGACGCTAATGCAGTTCTCTGGTCGCATAGGAGCTCAACGACCGGCTCCACGAGCCTGAAGTCAGGTGCGACGCCGAGTTTTAGGAATCGGTGCCGAATCACGCGCAACAGCTTGGATAGGCCGTTACCACCGTGGTTGACCAGCATCGGAGCAGCTGACTTGAGAATATTCGTTGCTGAACCGAGCGTGATCGCCGCTTCCCATGGGACATCTGCCCAGCGTTCACCATGGTCCTTCGCCAGCGAGTCGAAATCTGATTGCATCGCGGCGCGCAGGCTATCGACGTTCGCACCTGCTGTGATCAGCACCGTTTGGCACGCCAGACGAGCGGCTCGAATAGCCCAGCGAGGCGCGTTCGCCTTTTCCAGCAAATTCTCCGAACGGGCAGCAACAAGAAGGCGTGCTGTCGCAAAGTCCCGAGCGACATCGTTCGCAAAGTCATCGCCTGCGCGCCAAGCCGCCGTCGGGCCGATTGGAAGCAAGATCCGGTCGGAACGAAGCGAAGAGAGCGCGAGTGGATCATTTACAGCCAACGTCGCTTGGGAATCGAAAAGCCTTCGAGCAAGTCCGAGAAGGGCCGCCTCTCGTCCATCAGGTGTCGCCTCGCCCGGCACGACGACCTCTCCTCGCCGAATGTGCTGAAACCATACTGCAGCGAAAACGTCGGCCTCCGAAAGGGCTCCATTCGGCAAAGCTGCGTGGGCGCCGCTTTGAAGTAGGATCTCTACAAGCCCCGGCCGTGCAAATAGCCAGCGGGTGCGCGGTTCGGAGCCGACCCGAGCGAGAGATGGAAACTCCTTGAGAACTTGTGTCACCTCCCGATCCGTCAACTCGGGGATAGTGTTCTTCCTCAATTCGGCTCCGCTGAGCACGCTGATCGCCTTCTCTGCAGCTGGCCCAGCATCTTCCCTGGCTACGGCGACGATCCCGAGACCAGCATGAGCCGCAGCGCGCGCAATGTGAGCGAGGAGTTCAGCCCTGCCTTCGAGCGCGGCCTCGGCTCCGTCGACAACAACCAGCCTAGAATCGGCGACAGCTACCCCACCAAGCACAGTGGGCAGGGTCGCGTCGAGCTGTCGCTCGAGGTCGAGCACGGACCGCGGCAAATCCCGCAGACTGAAGATGACGATTGCGCTTGCCCCTTCACGACGGAGCAGATCGACAGCGGCAAGAGTAAGCGCCGACTTTCCAACGTCAGGTTGGCCTGTGACGAGGAGTCTGCCGCCGTCCTTGCCGACGGCATGGAGCTGCCGTGCAAGACGCTTGAGTTGTTCTTCGCGAGCTAGGGTCAGTCGCTTTCCGGTGGAGGTCTCAGTCAGTCTGCTGCTTGTCCGGGCCCGGAACAGTTCCTCGCACGTACCGAGGACCTGCCACGCAGCCGTAAGAGCGACTGCCCCACGCAGCCTGGCGACGCCGCGAAGTTCACGTCTGACGATGGCCTCGTCAATCGTGGCAGCGCGCGGATCATAGTTCGCAGCCATTACGCACAGAGCCGCAAAGACGTTCCCTGCGTCTGCCGGCTCGTCAACCACCGACTGGAGACGCGCAATCGCGTGACTTCGATCCGTCGCATCGTCACCCTCGAGGCGTAACAAGAGGATGTGCAACGCGCGCAGAACCCGCCAGGTGATTACTTTACAGTCGCCCGTTGCTAGAGCACCGAACGGGTTGAAAGCCGAGTCAAACCGAGGACTTGCGTAGGGCCGACAGGGCTCACTTCGCCGA
>PMLH01000064.1 GCA_003159055.1 Myxococcales bacterium | reverse complement strand
CCGGCGAGGTCCTTGCCGTCGAGGATGGCGGCAGTCACGGCGGGGTCGCCGATCATGCCGCGCAGTCGCTCTGCGGCCCAGTCGCGACGGAATTGCTTGCGCAGGGCGAGCGCGATGGCGATGCCGGTGCGCACCGGCTCGAAAACTGCGCGGTCCTCGACACGAAGCTTGATTCCCTGGCACAGGGTTCGGGCGTGGGGATTTGCCGTCGGTGTGAACGACGTCGCCACGAAAGAAACGCCGGCCAACCCGAGCGTGGCCAATGTTTGCACCAGCAGTTTCCCGTCCAGCCACGGCGCACCGACCACCTCGAGAGGCGTGTCGGTTCCGCGCCCGACCGACACATTCGTCGCCTCAACCAGCGCGGTGGCAGGATACAGAACGACTTCGTCGACGGTGCGTAGATTCGGCGACGGCGGCGACCAGGCAAGGCCGGTCTCGTCGAAGTACGCCGAAGGGCGGTAGTGAGCCATGCGCACGACATCGAGGCGCAACCCCATGTGCTCGTCGGCGTTCATCATTTCAGCCAACTCACCCATGGTCATGCCGTGGCGAACGGGCAAGGGATGGTGGTTCACCGGCGACATTTCGCTCGGCTTCAGCATGGGTCCAGCCACCGCGAGGCCACCCAGCGGATTGGGCCGATCCAAAACAACGATGCCCAGATCGCGTTCCGCCGCCGCGCGCATGGTCGCGTGCAGGGTCGATGCATAGGTAAAAAAGCGCACACCCACGTCGGGCAGATCCACGACAACGGCGTCGATGTCGGCAGGAAGGGTCACTTGTCGAGGCCCCGCCGGTCTTCCCGCGCGCGACCCGTGCGAGCCGCCGTAGAGGCTGTAGATCGGCAGTCCGGTCTTGCCGTCCACGCCGTCCGCGATTTTCTCGTCGCGACTGGCGGCAAGACCGTGCTCAGGAGACATAAGGCCAACCAGATGCAAATCCTTGCGGGCGGCCAGCACGTCCGTGGTGCGCTCGCCTGCCCGCGTGCGCGCACTGTCGTTGGTCAAGAGGGCAAATCGCAACCCGCGCAGCCGGGCGAAATTCTCGGCGGCGAGCACGTCGACACCCAGCACGACCGGCGCGTCTGGGGCGCCGGCATCGCCCTCCGCGCCTCGCCCGAGGACCTTTCCAGCCAGCGTGCCGATCGCACCCGCCAGCGGATTGACCTGGCCCTTGCCCTCAGGATGAACCCGATTGCTGAGAAAAATCACGAACAGGTCCTGCTCCGGATCGATCCACAGCGACGTGCCGGTGTAGCCCCCGTGCCCGACCGCGCGCCGAGAAAAGCTGGTGCCTCGATTGCTGGAGTAGCCCGTCTGCATGTCCCAGCCGAGCGCCCGAATGCCGCCGGGAACATCGTGCGGTGCCAACATCTTGGCGACCGCTCGGGAAGAAAGCACGCGTTTGCCGTCGACCTCGCCGCCACCAAGAATCATCCGCGCGAACGTTGTCAAATCCTTCGCTGCGACCGTGCCTGGTTGCCACCGGCAGCCTCATCGACAAGGGGAAGGACGTGGGCCTGCCCTTCAGCGGAGCCGCCCCCCGACCTCGGCGCGTACGAGTGCAAGTAGCCGCCAATACAGAAACGGAATCAGCCGACGAACGCGCTTCTGGTAGTCGGGATAGTCGGGATAGTTGGCGGCCAGCCAACACTCTTCGCGCCGCGACTTCATGTCGAAGAGCAGGAACAGAAGTACGGCGTAGCCGACAGTGAGTATTCCCTGCACATAGAACGCCCATCCGAAGGCAACGGTGATGCCGCCACAACGTGGCCAGAGGCACGGACGCTCACACGATACAGACAGTCCGCGCGACGGTCGTCACAGGGACATGAAGGCTCCGACGGAACACGAATGGACATTCTTCCAGACCGCCGATACTCTCGTGGACATGGAGGGTACTTTCATCGCACGCGTGCCTCACGCGTAAACCCCTTACAGGCAGGGGTGATGCGCCGGGCTGGATTTCAGGCATGCTGGGGGCATGGAGAAGAACGGAAGTTTGGCAGCGCCATCGTCGAAGCAGAAGCGCCGGCCGCGAGGAGAGTGGCTCAAGGAGGTCCGGAGCCTTCGTGACAGCGGCCTGAGCCCCGAGGATTACGCCACGAAGAAGAGCCTCGTGCTCAGCACTCTCAAGTACTGGATGCGGCTTCTGCGGAACGACGTTGAGGCAAGGACCAAGAGCGCGGTGCCTGCGTTCCTGCCGGTGAGCGTTCTGCCCGCGGCAAGAGCGCCGGTGTCTGATGCTGCTGTGATGGTCGAGATAGACTTGGCGAATGGTCGGCGGCTGCGCATGCACGTCAGGTCAAATATGGATTTCAAGCGCGTGTCCGATCTGCTCAACGCAGTCGAGGGAGGTCATCCATGTTGACACTGCCTTCAAGTGTTCGAATCTTCGCTGCTGTCGAGCCGGTAGACGCGCGCAAGAGTTTCGACGGCTTGGCTGCGGTCGTGCGTGATAGCCTGGGTGGGGACCCTATGGGTGGCCACCTCTATTTCTTCCTCAACCGGCGAGGAGACATGGCGCAGATTCTATTCTGGGACCGCACAGGTTTTGTGGTGATGAGAAAACGCCTCGAGGCCGGGACGTTTCGGCTGGTCCGCAACGCCGAAGGTGGCAAAAGTCACGTGGAAATAGATGCAGCAGAGTTGGGGCTGATGCTTGAGGGAATTGATTTAGGCACAGTGAAACGACGCAAACGGTTTAAGTGGGAGCCACAATCAACAATTGAGGAGAAATCTTCAACGACCTGATAATTTCAATTGCATAGTCAGCGACAATTTGCGATTCCATTTCTCACATTGTCGAAGTCGAAACCCAAGTGCAACGAGAGGTCCATCATCGTGAACGGCGCGTTGCCGGTTTCACGAGACCTGCTCTGCGCTGGGGTTGAGCTCGACGCCGACATCGAAATCGAGCGTCAGCACAGAATGGAGGCGCTCAAGGCCGAGCTTGGCGCTATGGCCGCGCAGGGGAATTTCGCCAATGCCATCGACAAGATGATGGGCATTGTTTTGAGCCTGGAGCAGGAAAACGAGCGCATATCATGGCGGCTTTTGCGTGCCGTGCGCTACCGCTTCGGGCAGAACACGGAAAAGCTGGCGCCAGCCGAGCTCAGGCAACTCTTTCTTGCGCTCGGCGGTGATGCCTCCGCCCCGACACCGGAAAATGGTCCGCTTGTACCGGTTCCCGCCGCGCCGACAGAGACGCTGAACACTGATGGCGAGGTCGCCGCACCAGATGGCGTCGGCAAGAAGCGACGCAAGCGCAAAGTCGGTGGCGCAACTGTGGTCGACGCCAANNTGCACATTGAGCAGCGCGAGAAGATGACTTGCCTGGCTTGCCGCAAAGACGTGAGCATTGCACCGCGCATTGAAGCTCCGGCCGTGATTCGAAAGGTTGGCTCGTCCTTTCTCGCCAAGATCCTGGCTGATAAATGTACCCTCGGCTTTCCTCTCGACCGTCAAAGACGAGAATTCGACCGCATGGGCCTGCACATGCCCGACAAGACCATCGCATCGTACTGGGCCTATACCACCGACATCCTTTCCCCGGTCGCCCTTTCCGTCACCGGCAACGTCTTCACGTCCCACACCGTCGGCGCCGATGACTCCCACTGCAAGACACTCGACAGGCTGGCCAAGAATGGCATCTTTCGCGGCCATCTTTGGTGCTTTGTCGGTACCGACGGCACTGTGGGTGGCCGCGAAATGGTCGCCTACGGTTACACCTCCAGTTGGAATGCCGAGGAAATCGCCGATTGGTTTTCCTCCATTGATGGATGGATCCAATGTGACGGCTACGCCGGATACTCGTCTGAGGTCGAAGACGATGACGGGGAAATGCTGGTTGCCGTCCCCGACGACCGCCGCCTCGGATGTGGCATGCACATCAGATCCAAGTTTTACTCTGCACTCCTGGCCAAAGACAGACGCGCCGCCATTCCTCTCAAATTCTTCGCTGATCTCTACCTCATCGAGGCCGAGTGCAAGGCCAGCGGTGTCGATGCGAAAGCCCGAGGCGAGATCCGCCGTGTGCGCTCCCTGCCCATCCTGGACCAGCTTGATGCCTGGGTGGACAGCACCCATCGCACCCTCTTGCCCAAGTCCCCTTTGCGCCGGGCCACAACCTACGCCATCAACCAACGGATCTTCTTTCGCCGCTGTTTCAGCGACGGCGCATTCGAGATCGACAACGGCCGAACCGAGCGACGAATCCGCAACTATGCTGTCGGTCGCCGTTATGCTCAGTGC
>PMLH01000290.1 GCA_003159055.1 Myxococcales bacterium | reverse complement strand
AATGTCTGGTCCTGCGCGAACGAACCGCGGCTCGGCATTCCGCCAACCTGCTCGCGCTGTGCGACGAAGCTCTGCGCGAGGCTGGCACGAGCGTAGCCGGCCTTGGTGCCATCGTGTGTGGTGCGGGGCCAGGCAGTTTCACGGGCCTTCGGGTCGGTTTGGCGGTGGCCAAGGGACTCGCGCTGCCGACCGGGCTGGCGCTGGTGTTGGTTTCGTCCTTGGACGCGCTGGCGTGCGACTTGGTGGCGAAGGCACCGGAGGCGCGGCTGGTCCTGCCATGCCTCGACGCCGGCAAGGGCCAGGTCTATGCGCGCCCTTACGCCGTGACCGGTGATGGCCCGCACGCCCTTGGTGAGATGGATTGGGTGCTATTTCCGCAGGATCTCGTGCGTCTGGCCAAGGAGACGGCGGGGGATCAACCCATCTATGCAGCCGGCACTGGCCTAGACCGCTACCTCGATGTCTTCTCGACAGCCATGGGCAGAGAAGCGATTCTCCCTTTGCTGCCGGGACCTTCGGCGCTCTCGGTGGGGCGCTTGGGGCTCGACCGTCTGGCCCGGGGGCTGTGCGACGACATCGAAACGGCCGTTCCCCGCTATGGACGACCGCCGGATATCACCCGTCCGAAGAAAGCCCTTTTGTCGCCGTAGGATACCGGCCCGGCTTCGATCTGGCCCCCGTAATCCCGCGATAGCCNNCGTCGGCCACGGCCAGGGCCACGGGGACGTCTACGTCTACGACCACCACTCGCCGGTCGGATTGGGTGCGAGCATCGTTCGTGGAAAGGCGTCTCTCTCTGCCACCTTCCGCCACGTCGTTGCGCTTGTTGACTCCCTGACAGGCGGCGCATAGGATCTGTTCAATCGATGACCGAAATCGATACCTTGAGACAACGGCATAAAGAGCTTGAAGAGGCGCTCGCCGCCATCGACGCGCACCTCTCGCTCACCACCAGAGAACAAGCCGAGCGCGTCCAGCTCAAGAAAGAGAAGCTGGCGATCAAAGACAGGATTCAGCTATTGCTGTCCAAACCTGTCTGAGGTCCGTCTGGAGCCATGCGGGTCGTTTTGTGCACCACCGGCGTCACAGCCGGACGCCGCTTCTTCGCGGGGAATTCCCACTGCTCGTGCAGGGAGTGTTAGTGAATTGCTATGCGCCACCTAGGATTCATCGTCATCGCTTTTCTTGCCATCGCTTGCGGACCTGATCCCAACGCCCATCTGCCATTTGCATTGGCCCCCTCCCAGACCGGCGGTGACACCGGCAACAGCACTGGGGGAACCACCGTGAGCAACGGGGGCGCCGGCGGTGCCACGACCACCAGTCCGCCCGCCACCGGCGGCGCCACGAGCAGCAATCCTTTCGCTGGGGGAGGCTCCGGGGGCTCGACCAAGCCGGCTTCAGGCGGCGCCGCGGGGAATTCCAAAGGCGGCAGCAGCGGCCAGGGCGGAGTAGCAACGGGCGGCTCCACGGACGTGAGCGGCGGTTCCGGCGGGGCAACCACGCCGGTGCAGGGCGGCGGCGGAGGCGCGGGCACGGGTGGCAGGACCACTCCGAGTCAAGGCGGCGCAGGTGGAACACCCACGCCTAGCTCAGGTGCTCTCACCAGCTACATCTTCCCCACCGGGGATGAACCGTGCACGCCAGCGAAGGATTTCTCCGGCGGGCACAGCGACCAGCTAGGCACCGGCGCGATCTGCTTCCGAACCGCTGATGAGATAACCGAATGGAGCTGCTCTGGCGCCGATGATCGCACGGTAAAGGTCAACTCGGTCGCCACCAAATGCGGCGCATCCCCACCGCCGAAGAAGCTTGGGAGCTTCTACTACTTCGATTTCACCGCGGGCACCAACAGCTGGACGAGCGTCAGTTGGTGGTGCTCAAACTGCGGTGGCCCCGGCCTCCACCCGGTCCCGTCCTGCGGGAAATACCCGGCTTGGCAGTCGGGCCAGACGGTCGATCCATGTTCGGACAGCGCAACCACGACATCGGTGGATGCCGGGCCCTAGGGCTGGTATTGACACGTTAGACTTCCCGCGTCTCTTTCCGCGGATTCCCCCAAAAACCGTTCCAGAACGTCTGACGGTATGCCGATAGGTCTGCCTAGGTTTGGTCGGTGTTCCGACGGCCGAAAAGATCGAGTTCGCGGTTGAATTGACCTGCCGGCGGGACTACTCTGCCGGCGGTGCCGGGGCAATCGTGAAATAGTGCACAGCCGAGGTTAGCCCCCACCGCCAGGAGTATGGACCATGAGCATGTTCATCGAGCAGATCCACGAGAAGGCCAAGAAGAGCCCCAAGAAAGTGGTTCTCCAAGAGGGCGAAGACGTTCGCGTGATTGAAGCCGCCGCCACCGCGACCAAGCTCGGCTTGGCGGAAGTCACCCTGCTCGGCGACCCGAGCAAGATCAAAGCGACCGCCGCTTCTGCCGCTTTGTCGCTCGACAAGGTGAACATTGTCGATATGACCCATGCGCCCAACCTGGCCGACTACGCGCAGACGTACTACGAATTGCGCAAGGCCAAGGGTATGACCCCAGCCGAGGCCGAGAAGACCATGAAGGACCCGCTCTTCTACGGGGCCATGATGGTGCGCAAGGGCGTGGTCGATAGCTTCGTGGGTGGCGCGACCTACACGACGGCAGACGTGTGCCGGGCCAGCATCCAGATCGTCGGGATGCAGCCGGGTCTCAAGACCCTGTCGAGCTTCTTCGCCATGATCCTGCCCGACAAGTCGTTCGGCAAGGACGGCGTGCTTTTCTACGGCGACGGCGGCGTGGTCATCGACCCGAACGTCGACCAGCTAGCCGACATCGCCATCGCGACGGCCGACAGCTACGCCAGTCTGGTAGGCGAGGCCCCGCGCGTGGCCATGCTGTCGTGCTCGACCAAAGGCAGCGCCAAGCACCCGCGCGTGGACAAGGTCATCGCCGCCATGGAGCAGGCCCAAAAGCGCCGGCCCGACCTGGTGATCGACGGCGAAATGCAGGGCGACGCAGCTCTGGTTCCCGCCATCGGCGAGCGCAAGGCCAAGGGCTCGCCCGTGGCCGGCAAGGCGAACGTGCTCATCTTCCCGGACCTGGATTCGGGCAACATCAGCTACAAGCTCACGGAGCGTTTGGCCAAGGCCGAAGCGCTCGGCCCGGTTCTGCAGGGCATGGCCAAGCCGTCGTCGGATCTTTCCCGCGGATGCAAGGCCAACGACATCGTCAACGTCATAGCCATCAACGTGGTCCGTCTGCAATTCGCGCAGAAGTAACTTTTAGGAGGCGCGGTTATGCGGATTCTCGTCGTCAATTGCGGTAGCTCGTCGCTCAAGTTCAAGCTGTACGAACTGGCCTCGGCCGACGCCGGCACCATGCTGGCCGAAGGTGTCGTCGAGGAGATTGGGCGCGAGAAGTCCAAGTTCACCTACAAGACGCACAAGTCGCCGAACAAGGTGGTGCTGGAGGTCGTGGCCAAGGATCACACCCAGGCCGTGGCCGCGATGAAGGACGCGCTGCTGCACCCCGAGTACGGCCTGTTCACGGGAAAGATCGAGGTCGATGCGGTCGGCCACCGCGTGGTCCACGGCGGCGAGAAGTTCTCGGCCTCGGCCCTGGTCACACCGGGCGTGCGCGCAGCCATCGAAGAGTGCATCGCCATCGCGCCCCTGCACAATCCGCCAAACCTGGCCGGTATCTCGGCCTGCGAAACCATCTTCCCCGGATTGCCGCAGGTGGCGGTTTTCGACACCGCTTTCCACCAGAGCATGCCGCCCCACGTGTTCCTGTACGGTCTGCCCTACGAGCAATACGACAAGCACCACATCCGTAAATACGGCTTTCACGGAACATCCCACGAATACGTCGCTCTCCGCGCGGCCGAGCTCCTGAAGAAGGATTTCAGCCAGCTGCGGCTCATCACCTGCCACATGGGCAACGGATCCAGCATCACGGCGGTGAAAAACGGCAAGTCGTTCGACACCTCGATGGGGCTCACGCCTCTCGAAGGCGTGCTGATGGGAACACGCACCGGCGACATGGATCCGGCGGTCGTGCTCTACATCATGGACAAGCAGAAGCTGTCGCCGGCCGAGATGAACACCCTGCTCAACAGCAAGAGCGGCGTGAAGGGCATCTCAGGCATCAGCAACGACATGCGCCAGATCACGGAGAAGGCCGAGGAGGGCAATCAACGCGCCCAGCTCGCGCTCGACATGTTCGTCTACCGCGTGGTCAAGTACATCGGGTCCTACGTGGCCGCGATGGGCGGCGCGGACGCCATCATTTTCACCGGCGGCATCGGCGAAAATGCGGCGGGCATCCGGGCCAAGATTCTCGATCCCTTGGCCTTCTTGGGCGCCGAGCTGGATCCGGTTCGTAACGGATCTGACGCGAAGGAAAAGGTCATTACGCGTGACGGATCGCGCATCACCGCCTGGGTCGTACCGACCAACGAAGAGCTGATGATCGC
>PMLH01000045.1 GCA_003159055.1 Myxococcales bacterium | reverse complement strand
CACCGAGAAGGTGTGGGGCGTGAAATGCAGCGAGATTCGTGCCGACTGGGGGGCGCAGCGGATCAAGGGCCTTTCGCTCAAGCGCGCTGTGGCGCACGCCGTGCGCGACCTGCTCTCCAGCGATTTTCGCAAACAGCAGCATCGGCGCGAGACCTCGCTCATCACGCGCTTCTGGTATCCCAAGTTCGGGCCGGGACAGATGTGGGAAACTGTGGCCGAGCAAGTTCGTGGTGCGGGCGGGGAGATTCGTCATGGCTCGCGGGTGGTGGGTGTCCAGCTGCGCAAGGGCCGGGTGTGGACGGTTCGCGTGCGGGACGAAGCCACCGGCACGTGCGAAGATCTGGCTTGCGACTATTTCTTCTCGACCATGCCGGTGCGTGAGCTGGTCGCCATGGTCGAGCCCGCCCCGCCGGCCACCGTGCGTGAGGTCGCGGCGGGTCTGTCTTACCGCGACTTCATCACGGTGGGCATTCTGCTCGACCGTTTGCACGTGCTTGAGAAGGGCAAGCCTCCCCAGACCGCGGTACGCGACAACTGGATCTATGTGCAGGATGCCGGGGTGCGAGTTGGGCGGATTCAGATCTTCAACAACTGGAGTCCCTACCTGGCGGCCGATCATGAGCACATGACCTGGCTCGGCCTCGAGTACTTTGTGGGCAAGGGAGATGGCTTGTGGCGGATGCCCGACCAAGAGCTGGTGAAGCTTGCCGTGCGCGAGCTAGAGCACGTCGGCTTCGCGCGAGCGGTGGACGTGCGCGATAGCTGCGTGTTGCGCGTGCCCGACGCCTATCCCGCGTACTTCGGCAGCTATGTGAGATTCGACGAGATCCGCCGCTGGGCCAACTCCATTCCCAATCTCTTCTGCATCGGCCGCAACGGCATGCACCGCTACAACAACCAGGACCATTCCATGCTGACCGCGATGATGGCCGTCGACAACATCGCCGCGGGCTGCGAGGACGATTCCGCCATCTGGGACGTCAACATGGAGATGGTCTACGGCGAAGGCGGCGGCTGACCTCTTTTCTCTTTCTCTACCGCGCTCGGGTCTGCAGGCTGAGCCGCTGGATCACGAAGGATTCGTCGGCGCGCAGGGCGGACTTGGTCACGTACAGCGTGTCGACCTTCAAGGTGGGTAGGGTCTCCGTCATGTCGAAATTGAGAATCAGCAGCACCGGACGGCCCAGGTCGTGGATGGTCGCCTCCGCCCACACCAGGATGTCGTGCTCGGCGGGAAAATCGTAGCGCCGGTTATGGAAGACCACGGTCTGGCTTTCGGTGCCGGTTTCGGCCCACAGGAACTTGCGGTCGAGATAGCCGGCGATGGCGGAGGCCGCATGGTCGTAGGTTGCAAGGATGGGCTCCTGGTCCAAGTGTTGCGTGCGTAGGTAGTCTGCCGCTTCTTGTGCGGCAGAAAACGGCAGGTCGATTTCCGTCTTCACCGCACGCACGTTGGTCGCGATTTGAAACGCCATGGTGACGGCGGCCAAGCCATACAGCAGGATCGGCCACCGTTTGTCGTGCTTGGCGAAAAGCCAGGTCGACAGCGTCAACAGGATGAAGAAGTGCCCCCAGTGGCGCAAGTAGCCGGTGTATTTGTGGGCCTGGAACAGAGCCATCACCGCCACGCCGACGAGGAGCGCGAGCGCCGCTGCCGGGACTTTTCGCAACGCCACCAGCCAAAGCACAAGGACGGCGCCTGCGAATGCGAGCAGATTCTCCTTGAACCAAGGCGATCGTTCGCCAACGAAGCCCGAGACAATCCAAGTGCCGCTGTTGCGGCGGTTCCACGGAAACAGCGCCGACCAGAACTGCTTGCCAAATCCATCCGACGAGAAGAGCTCCGGCCGTTTCACCGTCGTGCTGGAATAGAAGGCATCGGCCGGTGGCATTGAGGTCTTCCAGTGCACGACGAGTGCGAATCCCACCAAGGCCAAGCCGAGCAGCCACTGCCAACATATCTTCCGCTTGTGCCGGCGAGCCAGCGGAGCCCACCCGAGCTTGGCGATGGATTGCCAAAACAGAAATGCGCCCAGAGCCGCCGCCAGGATGCACCCATAGATGCTGGTGAAGGAAAGCAACACCAGCACGACGAGCAGAGTGAAGATGCGTAGCTGCCTGCGGTCGTAGAGTCGGCAAAACAGAAACGCCAAGAAGACGCCCAGGGCATACGAGCGCGAAATCGTGCTGTACTCGAAGAAGAAGCAATAGGTGCCGAGCAGCATGAGGCGCAGGATGCGCGGCAAGTTGCTGTGGCGAAGCCAAAGGTAGGCGGACATGGTCGCCAACACGATGGTCACCACGTGCAGGTACACCTCCGAACGCGACCAGCGCGAGACGAGGTACAGCAAGTAGTACCAGAGAAAGGGATGCCCGTCGTAGCGGCGGTTGCCCGTCAGCAGATCCCAAAGCCCCGCAGCATTGCGGCCCACCGACCAGCAATGGATCTCGTCCCGCCAAAGCTCGTGGTTGTAGTGCACGAGTGACAGCGCCACGCAAAACAGGCCGGTCACCGCCAGGGCAAAGCACGGGTTCTTCTCCCGCGGGTCAGTAAGACCCCGCCAGATTTTGCCGAGGATGGTCGTCACGGGCGCAGGCACCGAAAATGCGAAGGGCGAGGCATGGGTAGGACGGACGCCACCGACTCTACCTCGGACGCAAGCGGGGAGGCGCAAGAAAGCCGCCATGGTCGTCGATCGACCTTCGATCCGAGGAGGCGCTCTGATACCTTGGCACGGATGAAAATCCTGGTTCACCTGCTCCTCGGCTGCGCCTTTCTCGGGTGCGCCGCCGGGCACGCCGGTCGTGGAATGCAGTCTTCGCCGTCGAGCACCCAAGCTGGGACATCGCGATGTGAGTGCCCTTGTGCGAAGCAAAA
>PMLH01000314.1 GCA_003159055.1 Myxococcales bacterium | reverse complement strand
CGGTCGGCATGATGTGGTCGAGTTGTTCGATGTGGTCGAGCACGATGCGGAATTTGAGATTTGAAATTTGAAATTAGAGATCGCAATTGATCGTTAGCCGCCGCGGCCACGCGGCGACACGTTGCTCCGCAATTACCGCCATTGTGGCAGATTGGCCCGCAAAAATCAAATGCTCTCGCCGTCACGATCTTGCTGGCCAATCGACGTTCGACATCACGGCCAGCGTTAATTGCAGCGCCTGGGTGCCGGCGCGGCCGTGGCCGTGGGCCGCCACCGAAAGATACAACTGATGGGCCAGGGCCAAGCCGGGCAGGCAAAGGCCCAATCGCCGCGCCTCGGCCAACGCGATGCCCAGGTCCTTGATGAAGTGTTCGACGAAGAAGCCGGGCGCGAAGTTGTTGGCGATGATCCGCGGCGCGAGATTCGACAAGGCCCAACTGCCCGCCGCGCCGGGCGATACCGATTGCAGCACCGTCTCGAGATCCAAACCGGCTTTGTAGGCATACAACAAGCTCTCGCAAACGCCGATCATGCCCGCCGCGACGAGGATCTGATTGACGAGTTTGGCATGTTGGCCCGCGCCGGCGGAACCTTGATGCACGAAGGTTTTGCCCATCGCCTGCCAACAGGGCGCGAGGGCCTCGACCACGGCTTTTTCGCCGCCGATCATGATCGAGAGCCGCGCCTCCCGCGCGCCGACGTCGCCCCCGGAGACCGGCGCATCGACGGCATGAACGCCCTGCCGGGCGGCCGCCGCGGCAATCTCGGCAGCGGTCATCGCCTCGGGCGCGTTGTCTGTGACTCAATCTGTAGAGCTCCTGACGCCTGCGGAAATGGATGAGGCCGCCAAGAAGGTGCCGGACTATAGAGCTCCGGGACGCTGACAGGAGGGTGCTCTTGAACGATCGGCCACCAGTGGCACTTCCACGCGAGCTTCTTTGATCGCGTCGGCCCAGTAGTGAGGCGCGATCTCCCCGCGGTTGGGCGAGATGAGGGTCTCCTTCATGGCAAATGCAAGATCCTCTCCGACGAACACGCGCCGAGCTATCTCGGCGCCTGCACCTTCGGATTGGGCACGGGCGGTGCTGGGACAACCGTTGCTTTTCCAAGAGCGAGGCAGAGACGGCGGAGTTGGGAAACTCGCCTGAGGCGCAGGGTGACGGCGGAAGGGGACATGTCGACTTTCATTCGCCGTCTCCTTCAAGACGTTTGATGTCGTCCTGGTCCTGCCCCGAACCGCGCAGGCGCTTGAGGCTCGCCAGGCCCTGGCGCGAAACCACCCAAAGCTCGCCCCGCTCCCAGCGAACACGGGTTCTTTCCCTCCAGACGTGATCGATGGCCGGGGTCACGAGAAGTAGGTCCAGGCTGAGTAGGTCGCCCGAAGCTGCATCGATTTTGGTCACCCGTCTGATCTCGACCGCTCCGCCGGCAAGGCTCATGGGGTCGGCAGGAATCGAATAGTCGAGGTCGCGCGCGCACGCAAGAACTCGCTCGGCCGCGCTCGGCGGAACGACGAGATCGACGTCGATGGTTGCCCTGGGGAGACCATGGATGGCCATGGCCAGGCCGCCACAGACCGCGTACTCGACCCCCGCTGCTTCCAGCGCACCGATGAGGGTCGCGAACTCGTCGTAGAGATCCAGCATGCTGCCAAGTCATCATGGGCCGCACCGGATCTCAGGTCAACCACGGTTGGTGTGCGCGTAGGACGGTCGAACACACGCTGGCACGGATCGGACAGCCCGATTCGCCGCGCAGCGAGTTCTTCGCCGCCGTTGTATGATCGCGGTCCGCAACTGTGGCCGAACCCTCCTTCCGCGCTGACCATCCCGCAAGCCCTGCCTCGGCACGGCGAGCGGCGCTTACGTTCCTCGTTATTCTCGCGGCGCTCTACCTGCCGCTGTTCTTCGGGCGCATCATCTTCACGCGCGACATCGCGCACTGGATTTTTCCTGCACGCTGGTTCGTTCGGGAATCGCTCTTGGCCGGCGAGCTGCCCTTGTGGAATCCCTACCAAGGGCTTGGATTTCCAGTGCTCGGCGATCCGCTCTACGGCGTGTTCTACCCGCCCAACTGGCTGCTGCTGCTGGTGGGGGCGACGTGGGTGGCGAATGCGGTAACTGCGCTCGATTTCCTGCACATGGCGTGGGGCGGGCTGGGCGTGTTCTTGGTCGCTCGCCGATTGCGCGCGGCACCGCTGGCCGCCACCGTCGCAGCCCTCGCGTGGTCGCTGTCGGGATACATGACGTCCCAGTGGACGGCGGGGCTGCGCTTGCACGCGGGCGCCTGGATCCCTTGGGTTGCCGTCGGACACCTTGCGCTTCTCACCAGCCTGCGCGCGGGTGGTCGCGGTTGGCTGACGGGGCTGGTGAAGGCCGCGCTGCCGACGGGTTTCGCCCTTCTGATGGGCGAAGTGTTCCTGGCCGTGATGGGCGTTGGGCTCGCCGTCGGGCTGCTCGCGGTGGTGCAAGTTTCCGAACGCCGGAACGATTCGTCGCTTGCGCGCCTCGGCCCGAGGTGGCTCGCCATGCACGCGCTCGCGATCGTGCTCGCGCTGGGCATGGGCGCTGCGGTGTTCGTGCCCGCCCGGGCCGTGATGGCGGGCTCGCCGCGCGCGACGGCGCTTGCCCGGGTGGACGCAGAAGCTTCGTCGCTGCACCCGCTGCGCGTGCTTGAATTCGCGGCGCCAGGTTGCATGGGTGATGTGTACGGCGACTACCCGGCGGCGGCCGTGGTCGGCGAGCCGCGCCTCGACGGGTTGCCGCTTTCGTACAGTGTCTACCTTGGGGCCAGCGTGCTCGGGCTTTTCTTAATTGCACTCCGTCGCCGCTTGCTGGAGGTCGGGCTCGCGACCCTGACCGGCTTCGCGCTGCTCATCGCCTTCGGCAAACACCTCCCCGTCCATCAACTGATTCGCCGGCTCGTGCCGCCGCTCGCGTACATGCGCTTTCCCGAAAAGTACCTGACGCTCGTTGTGGTCGGCGTTGCCATCCTCGCTGGACTGGGAGCAAAGAGAATTCTGTCCGGCGACAAGCAACCCTGGCGTCGCACCGCCATTTTCCTCTTGCTGCTGGTGGCGCTCGGCGCTGGCGCGCCCTTCCTGTTTCCATATCCGTGGTCGGGGTTCATGGTTCTGGGACTGCGCCACGGCGCCATCGCCATGCTGGCCCTGCTCGGTATCCAGACGCTCGCGGCGCGCGGCTCTCGCCTGGCCGCTCCCATGCTCGTCGCGACGGTTGCGCTCGACCTCGCGATGTCCGCCTGGGGTTTGCAGACCTTCGTTCCGCGAGGCATCGCCAACTTCACGCCAGCCGCCGCGCATCTGGTGAAAGCCGATCACGCCGCACACCCCGAGCCGCCGCGCATCTACCGATCGGCGGCGACTGATACGGCCCTCAACCAACGTGCAGCCAGCAGCAACGCCGCCGAAGGAGAGCTGCGCCTGCTTGCGACCCTGATTCCCAATACCGCCAACGTGTGGGGCATCGCCAGCGTGCCTGGTTATGACGCCGCCATCCCCGCACGGCTTGACCAGCTTTGGAATGCTGGATGGCGACAGCCTTCCCTTCGCTTGGCGACCTTGCGGCTGCTGGGAACCGACTACGCGATTCTTCCTGACCGCGACGGGCACGATTCTGCCCAGACCGTGCCCGGCATGGATCCGGTGGCGAATCCTGCCCCCGGCGTGCGGCTGTCTCGCGTAACCCAAAGCCTGCCCGCGGTCTTCCTGGCTGGCCGCGGTGAAGCGCTGCCCGACGCCGAATCCCTGCGGCGGCTCTTCGATCCGGCCGTTATCGCGGGCGATGTGGCCTTGCTTGCGCCAGGAACGCCAGAGCTTGCAGCCGTGGCTGGGCGCGCCGGCGCTTGCACCCTGACCAGCTACTCGCCCCGACAATTGCGCGCCCGTTGCCAAGCCACACGCGAAGCCTTGGCCGTGTTCGTCGAGCAGTACGATCCTGGATGGCACGCCACCGTCGACGGACGTCCGGCCGAGATCGTACGAGCCAACTTCGTCATGCGTGCGGTCAGGCTCGCGCCTGGCGAGCACGAGATTGCGCTCGACTACCGCGCCCCCGGCCTGGCATTGGGCTTGGCGATCACACTGCTGACTCTGGCCGCGTTGCTCGGCCTGGTTGTCGTCCGGCGCACCCGAGGAGACTCGCAGGCGTGACGTTCCTACGGCTGGAGGGATTCTTCGCGCACTTTTTGGATGAGATTCAGATTTGCCTCGACCATGTGGCCGCCATAACGAATGCGATGGTAGGGCAGCCGGCCGTAGGCGAGAGCTTGGTTGTCATCGTCCACCGGAAACCCGAGCTTTGAATAGAGTGCCACCGCGGTTGGGTCGAGCATGATGGCAGCGACAATCTGATCCGGCGAGAGATCGCGGCGTGCGCCTGGCCGCGACAGTCCCGGCCAGGAACTGCCAATGGGAGAGCCGGCGCCTGCGCGGCAGCCTACGATGATGCCGGTGCCGTCGCGTGGATCGAGCCACAAGAGGGCGTCGGGAAACACCTTGGCAAACGCCGACACGATGGCCACGGCTGCGGCTGGCGGAACGATGTGGAACGGTACCCACTGCGCGACGATGGCGCCGGGATTGAGAACGCCGGCCATCAGACTGTAGAACTCGACGGAATACAGGGCATTGGTCCCGGCAAATTCCGGCGACATGGGTTCCAGGGTCACGATGTCGTAGCGCCGCTCTGTGCGCCGCAACCAGGCTCTGCCATCCATCACGTAGGTGTGAACCCCGGGTTGGCCAAGAACATTCTGATTGGTGCGAAAAAACGGTGCCAGTCGCAGCACCGCAGGATCCAGCTCGACAATGTCGAGCGATTCGGCACCTTCATCCTTCACAGCAGCCGCGGTTTGTCCGGTGCCGAAACAAATGACGAGCGCAGAGCGCGGCTGGGCATGCAGCAACATGGGCAACCGGCCCATCCAGGCCATGTAATGGGCGGTTGCAGTTTCCGCCGTGGTCTCGAAACCATCGATGATCAGAATCCGGTCGCCGTTCGACACCTCGATGGCGGAGATGGTCGAATCCGGCCCCTCGTGCGTGGCGAGCACGCGATGATGGCGCTCGACGGACTGGCTTTGCACGCGCACGCGTCCCACGCCGGAGCGTCCCAGAAAGGCCACAGTCAAAGCCACGGTCGCAGCGCCGAGGACCAGCAGGCGCTGGTGACGTTTGACCCTTGTGGCCGCGAATCCGCAGAGGGCCAGGCCAACCAACCAGGCCGTTGCCGTGGCCCCGGCGTTGGGCAGAATCAGCCAGGCCGCAATGAGCGACCCTGCGATGGCCCCGGCGGTATTGATGGCATAGATGCGGCCTTGCGCTGATGGCCCTTTGTGGATCGCCAGCAACAGTGGCAGGGCCGTTCCGAGGAGCAGGATCGGCGGTCCGAAAAGCAAGAGCGACCAGAGCAAGCGCAGGGTCATGATGGCCGCATAGCCGTGCTTCGCCAGGGGAACGATCTGATCGACACGCTCGACGGCCGGTGTAAGCACCAACACCAGGAAACCGGCGCCCGCGAGCAGAAACGGCAAAGCACGGCGGCCCCCCTTGCGCAGCAGGAGCGACGCCGCGTAGCCGCCCATGGCCAACGGTGCGAGCACCGCGATGAGAATAATGGCGAAGCTTTCGGTGGTGCTTTGAAAGGTGGCACGGAGCGAACGGAACCACGCCACCTCAAGACAGAAGGTCGCCATGCCGGTGACCAGGGCGGTGGCGAGGTCGATGCGAGGCAGGTCGGAAGCCGCGGGCTCGGCAGAGGTGGGCGCGGGCGAGGGATCGCTGGCGGGGAGAAACCACACCATGAGGGCCACGACCAGATCGAGAGAGACCATGAACGCCACCGAGGTCGAGATGCCTGCCGTCGGCAAAATCACGAACGACACGGCCAGCACCCCCAGGGTGGCTCCAGCGGTATTGGTGCCATACAGGGTGGCGATGGTCAGCCCGAGCTGCCTGGCCAGAAGGCCGAAGATAGGCAGGGTCGCCCCCATGGCCATCGTGGGCGGACCGAGAAGCACCAAGATCGCCACGATGTGAAGGAAGGGCGCAATCCCTGGGGCGTGCTGCCAGAGCAGGCTGTCCAGACTTGCGATCACGCGAAAACCCGGCAGCATGACCAGCCCGGCCAACGCGATGACCAGCTCAAGCAGGGCATAGACCCGACTCGGCCGTGCCAGCTTTCGGTGCTGCAGGAACTGGCCCATGGCTATCGATCCGAGTGACATGCCACCCATGGTGGCCACCAGGGTCAGCGCGGTTCCTCGTGCCGATACGCCCAAGGCCAGCGCCGCCTCGATTTGCCACAGGGTCTCCCAAGCGAGCCCCGCGAATCCTGAGAGCACGACGGCGATGAACAGCAGCGAACGCACGTCCTTCCCTTGTCGCCCGAGTTGCACCCCGGCGCAAGAGAATCACGACCAGTGACGTGGGTCTCTGCCCGTGCCTCGCCCGCAGCTCCGTTTGCCCGCAGGAATGCTAGAAGAAGAGACCGGAGGTTGGTCATGTCCGCACACGCCTCATCTTCAACGCCATCGCAAAGGGCGTGTTCCGCCCGGCTGTTCGCCCTCGGACTGCTGGTGTCTGCCTTGGCGTGCCGGACCTCGCTCAGCGCACACAAGGATGCAGGGCAGGGTGCCGATGCCCGCGCCGAAGACGCCTCCCCCGACCAGGCCCAGGCGGATCTCGCTCCGCCGGATCTCCCCATCGAAGACGCAGCTTTGGCCGACGTCCTTGCCAGCGATCTCGGCTCACCCGATCTCGCGCCCATCACGGGCGTCCCGGTTGGTTTCCGGTTCGACAACCACACCGATCGCACAGCCTATGTGCGGGTAGAAAGCCCCCCGGTCGGATGCCAAATGCAGACCGCCTCTGGCTGGCAGGATTGCAGCTTCTTCAGTCTCTCGTGCATGAGCAGCTGCGCAGTCGTCCCGGCGGGTCAGACTTGCTGCGAGCTCTGCGATCCACCACGTCCAGCCGTCTACGCCATCCCGCCCGGCGCTAGCCGCTCCGTGCCTTGGAGCGGCGGCCTCTTCACGACCGTGGCTGGCGTTTGCTCGGACTGCAAGTGCCAGCAGGAGGTGCCGGTCCGAGGTGGCGACTTCAAGGCCTCGGCCGACGTCTATGCCGACTACCAGTGCAGCCCAGGGCCGTGCCAGACCAGCCCCGACGGCATCATCACCATGGCCTATCTGCGAGGCAGCACCACCAGCTTGGCCGTGCCGTTCTCCATCCCATATCCTGGCGATGTCGTCGTCATCGACATCACATCGCTTCCCGCGACGGACGCGGGCGTGTCCCTCGACTCGGCGCCGGTGGACCTGGCCCCTGCGAGCGATCCACGGCCGGACACATTTCCGGCTGCCTTCGCCGACGTGCCGGGAGGCACCTACCGAATTTCCGCCAACGCCACATCTCCCGACGCCAGCACCGGTCGGGGCTATGCGTGTCGCCCCTCCGACAACAACGCCGTCTACAACCTGATCTTTTCGGACGACGGCAACGCGGTAAGAATCGTTCGCGTGGATCCCGTGCAGGAGCAGATGCTCGACGGCAAGCTCGGGGAACAATCCGAGTCGGGCCTGGTCTACAGTCTCGACGCGTTCGCCGGAGGCGAGCTGCGGATCCTGGATGACAACGGCAGTCTTACCGCGCGCCTCACGATCTTTGGTTCGGGCGTGCCGGTCATCGGTTGCATCGAATCGCCGATGACAAGACTCTAGCTTCAGACGGAAAGGCAGCCGCGCTCACCGTCCGGCACGTCTTCCCGATCGTCTGTACTGGGACCTGGACTTGGACTTGGACTGCATCACCGGCCGCGGTTCATGCTCCAAGAGGTCGGTTCGCTTTGCGGCCCGAAGGGCGTCCACGATGTGTCGCACGTCCTGCGCACGATCGCGGGGAATGACCAGAACCCCATCGGCCGTGGCAACCACGACCAGATGGCTCACGCCGACCGCCCCAATGAAAGGCGCGCCTGGGTCAGAGATGATGATGTTCTTCTCCCCATCGAGGGCCATGACGTCGCCCACCAAGACATTTCCCTTCTCGTCGAGGTTGCGAAAGTGCTTGGCCATCTCTCCGATGGCCGACCAACTTCCGACGTCACTCCATCCGAAGTCACCGAGGACAACGCGAAGGCCAGACGCCTTCTCCATCACCCCGTAGTCGATGGATATCGCCTCCACCTTTCCGTAGTGTTTGTCGACGACCTTCTGGAAATCGCTCTCCCGCTTGATGGCCGCCAGGCGGCGCCCGAAGAGATGAAGGTTGGGCAGGCTCCGCGCCGTCTCGGCTGCCAGGCGCTCGGCGGTCAGAAAGAAAATGCCAGCATTCCAGAAGTATTCCTTGGATTCCAGGTAGTGGATTGCCGTCTCGCGATCGGGTTTTTCCGCAAATGCCGCAACCTCTCTGACCGCGCCGCTCGCCCCGGCAATGTCCGCCCCGAGCCGAATGTAGCCATAGCCAGTCTCGGGTCCGGTGGGCCGGATTCCAATGGTAACAATCGCATGCGCGGCATGTCTGAGCGCCACACGAATCGTCGACCGAAACGCTCTCTCGTCAGAGATGTGCTGATCCGCGGGAAGAACGGCGACGACTGACGACGGTCCCGTCCGGAGCGTGGCCAGAGACGCCGCGATTTGAATCGCGCCGGCCGTGTTCCGCGGTTTCGGCTCGACCAGGATGTTGGCCCTCGGAAGACTGCGAAGCGCGGCGCGTACGGCTGCCTCCTGATCGCGGGCCGTGACCACCAGGATGTGATCAAGACCGAAAACCGGGGTGATTCGGCGGACCGTCGCTTCCAGAAGGGACTCCTGCCCGCCCAATCGGAGCAGTTGCTTCGGCCGAGCGCGCCTACTCGACGGCCACAAGCGCGTACCACCGCCCCCAGCGAGAATCGCAGCATACGGACGAGGCGTTGACATCCGGCGCAGGTTAGCAGACTCCGACTCGATGCTCTAGTCGCGCTGATGGGCGCGTGAGGATTCCTTCAGGGGTTGGGCTAGAATGACAATTCTCGGGCAGAGTATCTGCATCATCAGCAAAGGTAATAATCCATGACTCCCGAAACAACCCGTGAAGCATCGCAATTGCCCGCCGCCACGCCGGTCGACCTTCTCGCACTCGTCGCCTATCAAGAGGGCGCCGTCGTCAGCCGCACGCTCGTCAAGAAAGCGACCTGCACGCTGACCGTGTTCGCGTTCGATGCCGGGCAGGCCTTGTCCGAGCACACCGCGCCCTTCGACGCCCTCGTGCAAGTCCTCGACGGAACCGTCAAGCTCACCATCGGTGGCAAGAGCGTCGTGGCCAAGGCCGGGCAGACTGTGCTGTTGCCGGCCAACGTCCCGCACGCCGTGAACGCCACCAGCAAATTCAAGATGCTGCTTCTGATGGTCCGCGAGTAGGCCTGCCAAGGGAGCAGAATGCGTGTTGGCTGGATCACAACGCAGTCAGTTTCTCTCACTTTCCGATAGATCCGCATGACGTTTTCCAGCCACCATACACTCAGTCCGGTGGAGGAAATCGCGAATGCACCGAATATCCAATGTCTTGTCCTTCAGCCTTCTCTGCTTCCTGTCGATCGTCCCCGCCTGCTCGCGAAGCAACAATGTCGGCATGGTCCGGCGCGACGGCGGCGGTGCGACCGGGGGGACCTCTGGCAACGGCGGCGTCACTGGGGGAACCTCCGGCAGCGGCGGTGCGACCGGGGGAACCTCTGGCAGCGGCGGTGCGACCGGGGGAACCTCTGGCGGCGGTGCGACCGGCTCACTGGATGCGAACGCGGACACTTGTGCGCAGCTCACACAGACTGCCCAGGCGCAGTTTCAGACCTATCTGAGCAGCACGTCGTCGTTGGCCTGTCAGGTCGATTCGGACTGCTCTGTCTTGCACCTTCAGTCCTTGAACTGCATCAGCGCGTGCGGACAGATCGTGGGGACAGCCGAGATCTCCGCCGTGACAGCCGCGGCCTCCAGTGTTTGCAGCCAGTACGTCGGGGCGGGCTGCCCCGAGATCCGGCTGGCCTGCCCTGCCTTCCGGATCGCTTGCGATCAGGGCCAATGTACCTACGCCATCCCACGGTCCGCAGACGCCGGTACCGGTGGTTCGGCGGGTACAGGCGGCATCCTCGATGGCGGCGGCGGTTCGGGCGCGGCAGGTACCGGCGGCACCTCCGGAAGCGACGGCGGTGGTGCAGCCTTCGACTCGGCCGTGTCGTCCGCGTGCGCCGCCTGCGGAGCCGACGAGCTCTGTGTGGCCTACTATGACGGCTTGTGCAAGCCGCTGCAGTCCACCTGCAACAAGGTCAGCGCCGAGACCAGGCAGCGCATTCTCGTCAATCATGAAAACTGCTTCCTAAATCCGCTCGGCAACGACGTCTGCGGTACACGGGACGGCCAGACCTTCTGGGGTTGCGGTGCCCCATCTTGCCCAAATGAAACGCTCCAGTCGGACATCAACTGTTACGGTTCGTAGACAATCGTTCTCTCCATGTCGCGGTCGGGCTGCGTGCGCACACATCACGATGGCGCGAAATCCGTCTCTTTTCTGCGGTATGGTTGCGGCCACGGATTGAAACGCCTTGCGAACCAGACAGCGACGCCCGACAAACGCATTCATCTACCGAGCTGGAATCGGCCTTGCCGGCACGCACATTACCTGCGATGCGGCCGGCTTCCCGAGCGATCTCGTCTTCATCTCCCACGCGCACGCGCTGGGAAGCGGAGGCCCGGCGAAGCTGGCCGGTCAGCGGGCAGGACGACGCCAGATCGTTGCGACCGAAATCACCCTGCGCCTGCTCGGCGAGGCCGGCGACAAGCTGCGTGCTCGCACCCTGCCCGCGGCGTTCGGGCGCCCCTTCAACCTGGGTGGTCAGCGGATCGAGATGGTCGCCTCGGGCTACCTGCCGGGCGCCGCCGGCCTTCTGTGCGAGACGGAACATCGCCGCGTGTTCTATCTCGGCGCTTTCGCTCCCGAGCCACTGGTGCCAGGGCTTGACCCTGCAGAAACGCGCCAGGCCGATGCCATCTGTATCGACGCGACGTTTGGCCATCCGGGCCTGGTCTTCCCCCCGCGCCGGCAAGCCTTGGCCGACACACGCGCCTTCGTGCTCGCGACACTCGCCGAAGGCCGAACCCCGGTCTTGCTTGCCTCTGCGACCGGCGCCCTGCCCGCTGTCGCATTCGATTTGGTGCAGGCGGGGCTTGCCGTGCGCGCACACCCGCGCATCGCCCTCGAGCTTTCCCGACTGCATGACGCGTGCGATGCGATTCCCGCGCTTGCGCGCGCTGCCCGCAAGCCAGCAAGGGGTGAGGTTTTGCTGTGGCCGGCCGAGGCGCGCAATGCGGCAGCCGTGCGCGCCTTGCCGGCAACGCGCCTTGCGCTGGTGTCGGGCTCGGCGATCCATGGCGACGTGCTCGCGCGGATGGAAGTGGATTGCGGCTTTCCCCTGACCAACCTGCCCAGCCACGAGGAGATTCTGGCTGCGATCAAGACCTCCGGAGCGCAGGAAGTGGCGCTCTTTCAGTCTGGCGCCGAGGAGATGGCTGTGGAGCTGCGAGCCCGCGGTTTCGATGCCTACACACTCGGGCCGCCCCGGCAGATGACCCTGGTCGCGTAGCTGCGGCCGGTCGACGGCCACGCATGCCGCACCCAACCAATCGTACTGTCAGGGTGGAACTGGCGGACTTTTGGATATAGAAATGACCCCGTGTTCAATCTCGGTGCTAGCGAGATAGCTGTCATCCTTGTCGTCGCGCTGCTGTTCCTCGGGCCGAAGATGCTGCCCGAGATAGCGTCGGCTCTCGGCAAGATCATTCGCGAGTTTCGCAAGGCCACGTCCGATATCCGACAGGATATCGAGCTGGACGAGGTGATTCGCAAACCGCTGCAAGAGCTACGCGATGCCGCAACCCTACCGCCGGAGGAGCTCAAGCGTCGTGACGAGGCCAAGGCAGCGAAGCTCAAGGCGGAGCAGGCTGCAAAGGAAGAAGAACAGCGCCGCAAGCGTGAGACCGAGGAGGCCGTGCGCAAGCAACGAGAGGCAAAGCAGGCGCAAGAGGCAGCGGCAAAGCGCCAGGCGGAAATGGAAACGGCGGCAGCGGGAGTGGCCGCCGCGCTGCCGCCAAGCCCTAGCGAGGTCATCAGCCCAGGCGGAACCATGATTGCAAACCCGCCGCCGCCGGAGGATCTGCGAACCTTGACGCCGTTGCCAGAGATGCATTCGCCTGCCCCGGTGATGGGCGCGCCGGCTGCCCTGCGCTTGCCCCCACCGCTGCCACGGCCACCGCGCCCCAGCGTGCCCGCCATGGACGCAGTCTCGGACGCCACCGTGATCGACCTGCACGCGCATCTCAAAGCCGCCGCCGACGCACAGACCACCGTGGCCGGCCGACCGGCCCCGCTGTCGCCGCGGACCGTGCCGGCGCCGACACGGCCAGTCTCTCCCGGTGAAGGAAACAAGAAAGGCTAGGCCATGGCGGACTCAGAGACCGAACCAACACCCACCGTAGCCAACGGCCAGGATCCCTATCTCTCGGCGACGAAGGCGGCGGCAACTCAGCTCGCACCCGCCACGGCTTCCCCAGCCGTCGCGCAGCCCGAAGAGAAGCGAATGTCCTTCCTCGAGCATCTGTCCGAGCTGCGCGGGCGCCTGCGCAACGCGGTCATCGTGTTTCTGTTGGCGATGATCGGCTCGTTCATTTTCGTCCAGCACTACTTCGATTGGCTTACCCGCCCGGTTCGGCGCGGCTTGCGCGACGCGGGACACGAAATGAACTTCTATGCCAAGAGCCTGACCGAGCCGTTCTGGGTCTACATGAAGCTGGCCATCGTTGGTGGCTTGCTGCTTTCTGCGCCCTTCATCTTCTGGGAGCTGTGGCGGTTCATTGCGCCCGGGCTCTATCGCAAGGAGCGACGCATCGGCATTCTCATCACGGGATCCATCGCGGTCTGCTTCCTGGGCGGCGCGATCTTTTCCTACAGTGTGATGTGCGAGCCTGCGGCCTATTACCTGACCAAACTGTGCACCAGCTTCGCGGGCGATCTTCCCTTCAAGCTCGACACCATGTTGATG